>NZ_JAINEZ010000005.1:0-122495 GCF_019873065.1 Sphingobium sp. PNB | reverse complement strand
ATGCTGAAAGGCCGGATACGTTTTCGCAGACTGACCAGATCATCAGACACAAACCGCTTGCCGACGGGGCGAGCCATACGTTTTACCCGTGCCCCAGCCGCCTGGGCCTGGGCGCGGATCACGGTCGCATCGATCGCCAGCCATTCGATGTCGGGATCATCCGACACAGCCTCGAAGATCCGGTCGATCACGCCTTGCTCAACCCAGCGATAATAACGCCGCTTGGCGGTCTGATAGGGACCGAACTTCTCGGGTAGATCGCGCCAGCGTCCTCCTGAACGCGCCAGCCAGAGCAAGGCGTCAAGAAACAACCGTCCGTCACTGCGAGGACCACGCTTGCCCTTGCGCCCGCCCGGAACGAACTCCCGCAGCCCCTCCCACTGATCATCCCGCAGCACTTCGCCTTCCACGCCAGCCTCCAAAAGCCAGCCTTGAATCACAAATCCAAACCGTCGTGAATCCCTAAAATGTCACTACGGCCTAGACCCGATCCGCCTGCACCACCGTGTCGAGGCCGCGCAGGGCGGAGAGGATGCGGTTCAGATGCTGGGCGTCGGCGACTTCCAGGTCGATGATGTCGGTGTGGAAGGGGCCTTCGCGGTTCACCAGTTGCAGGTTGAGGATGTTCGCCTTGGTCGCGCCGAAAACGTTGGTGACGGCCGCCAGCGCGCCCGGCTGGTTCTTGACGATCACCTGAAGCCGTGCGGTGCCGCCCTTGGACCTGCTGTCCCAGCTTAAATCCACCCAGTCGTCATCCTGTCCCGCCTCCAGCGAACGGCAATCGATGGTGTGGACCTCGATCGGTTCGCCGGTGCGGCGGACGCCGACGATGCGGTCGCCGGGGACGGGGTGGCAGCAGTCGCCCAGATTATAGGCGATGCCGGGCGTCAGGCCGCGGATCGATACCGGAGCGTGCTGGCGCGGATGGGCTTCCTCCATGCCCTCCACGCTGGTGGAGCCGGGAATGAGCGCCTCCATCACTTCCGAATCGAGCAGGCGATGGGTGGCGATGGCGACCATCAGGGATGCGCGGTCGTCCAGCTTCAGGCGCTTCAACGCCGCCTTCAATGCCTTGTCGCCCAGTTCGCTTGCCAGTTCGGGGGAGAAGCGGCCGATGATTTCCTCATAGAGCTTCTCGCCCAGAGCGACTTCCTCGCCGCGCTGCTTCTGGCGGATATAGCGGCGGATGGCGGCGCGGGCCTTGCCGGTGATGGCGAAGGTCAGCCAGCCGGGCTGCGGCTCCTGTCCTTCGGATTTCAGGATCTCGACCTGATCGCCATTCTCCAGCGTCGTGCGCAGCGGCACGACCCGGCCATTGACCTTGGCGCCGACCGTCTGGTTGCCGAGCGAGGTGTGCACGGCATAGGCGAAGTCGACCGGCGTCGACCCCTTGGGCAACTGGTGCAGTTCGCCCTTGGGGGAAAAGGCGAAGATGCGGTCCTGATACATCGCCATGCGGGTATGTTCGAGCAGTTCGTCCGCATCCTGGCTCTGCTCCAGGATTTCGACCAGGTCGCGCAGCCAGGCTGCATGGTGGTCGGTGGCGTCGCCCTTCTGCTTATAGGCCCAGTGCGCGGCGAGGCCGAGTTCGGCGTCATGGTGCATGTCGCGGCTGCGAATCTGCACCTCGATGCGGGCATTGTCCTGATGGATGACGGTGGTGTGCAGCGACCGGTAGCCGTTGCGCTTGGGCGTGGAGATGTAATCCTTGAACCGCCCCGGCACCATCTTGTAGGTCTGGTGGATGACGCCCAACGCGCGGTAGCAGTCCTCTGTCGTCTCGGTGATGACGCGGAAGGCCATGACGTCGGTCAGTTGTTCGAAACTGATATGGCGTTCCTGCATCTTCTTCCAGATGGAATAGGGATGCTTCTCGCGACCCGAGACCGTGACCGGCAGCCCCTTGCCGCCCAGCAGCAATTGCAGTTCCGCGCCGATCCGGTCGACCTTGTCATGGCCGCCTTCCTTCAGCTGCTCCAGCCGCTTGGTAATGCTGTCATAGGCCTCCGGCTCCAGTTCGCGGAAGGCCAGGAGCTGCATCTCCCGCATGAAGTCGTACATGCCGATCCGCTCCGCCAGCGGGGCGTAGATGTCCATCGTTTCCCGCGCGATGCGGCGGCGCTTCTGCTCATTCTTGATGAAGTGCAGCGTGCGCATGTTGTGCAGCCGGTCGGCGAGCTTCACCAGCAGCACACGGATGTCGTCCGACATGGCGAGCAGGAACTTGCGGAGATTTTCCGCGGCCCGCTCATTTTCGGACATGGCCTCGATCTTGCTGAGCTTGGTGACGCCGTCGACCATCCGGGCGACGTCCTTGCCGAAGGCGTGCTCGATCTCCTCATAGGTGACGAGCGTATCCTCTATCGTGTCGTGCAGCAGCGCGGTCACGATGGTCTGATCGTCCAGGTTGAAATCGGTCAGGATACCGGCGACTTCGATGGGATGGCTGAAATAGGGGTCGCCGCTGGCGCGCTTCTGAGACCCGTGCTTCTGGACGGAAAAGACATAGGCGCGGTTGATCATCGCTTCGTCCGCATCCGGATCGTAGCGCTTTACCCGTTCAACAAGTTCGTATTGGCGTAGCATCCTGTTGCGATTGTCCGCGATGCCCCTTGCTGTGCAACAAAAAAATCCCATCTTAGGTGAATAGCGATGCGCTTTTGCAACGCGGGTGGCTTTGAGCTATCAAATGAAGACGATGACACATAATCTGGCGCAGGATCTGGAACAATGCGCGCTGCCCAGCGCATTGGAGGCGATGGGAGAACGCTGGTCGTTCCTCATCTTGCGGGGCGCTCTGTCGGGAATCCGGCATTTCGAGGAGTTTCAGTCGACCCTCGGCATTGCCCGCAACATCCTGGCGAATCGGCTCGCGCGGCTGGTGGAAAACGGCATCATGGTGCGTCAGCCGATGCAATGCGACCGGCGCAAGGTGGAATATCGCCTGACCGACAAGGGACAGGATCTGGCGCCTGCGATGATCGCGCTGCGCCAATGGGGTGAGAAATGGGGCTGCGGTCCCATCTCCTGCCAGGTGCTGGCCGACAGCCGCGACCGGCAGCCGATCCGCAAGATGACCATCCAGGCCCATGATGGCCGCGCGCTGGAGCCGAGCGATCTGATCTGGTTGTGCGTCGATGAGGAGACGCCGGTGACTCAGGAAGCGGCGGCTGCCTGACGATAATGCGCGCTTTGAATCGGTCGGCCATGCTGAATTCGTTCCAGCATGGCGACTCCCCTTTGTGTTTCATTTTTTCATCGATCACGTACCGGCCGCAAAAAACCGGTTCCCACTTTTTTGCCTGATGCTTTAGGCTGGCGATAATGTCGGTCCATCGTTTCCAGCCCCAGCCTTTCTTCGCGGACAAGAACCGCGCCTTCTGGAACCTCCAGTCCGTGGGGTGGGCCGGCGCCTTCCTGTTGCGGGGGTCCTCGACCATCGCCAATGGGCAGCCGCTTTCCAGCCTGATCCCGGTGATGATCTCGACCGTGTCGGGCTATTCGGTGACGCTGCTGATCGCGGTGGTGTTCCGCTTCCTCCAGCGGCAGCGGCCCATCGTGACCTGGGGCGCCTCCATCGTCACGGTGGTGGTCGCGGCGGGGCTGGTGGCGTTCATCGACGCCTGGGTGTTCTCCACCCAGAATCGGGGCAGCGACACGGCGGGGCTGCAACTGTTCCTGGGCGCCTTCTACCTCAGCATGACATTGCTGGGGGCATGGTCGGCGCTATATTATGCGATCAACTTCTACCTGACGGTGGAGGAGCAGGCGGACCAGTTGCTGCGGCTGGAGAATCAGGCGTCCAGCGCGCAACTGGCGATGCTGCGCTATCAGCTCAACCCGCATTTCCTGTTCAATACGCTGAACTCGATCTCGACGCTGGTGCTGCTGAAGCAGACCGACCGGGCCAATGCCATGCTGTCCCGCCTGTCCTCCTTCCTGCGCTATACGCTGATCAACGAGCCGACCGCGCAGGTGACGATCGAGCAGGAGATCGAGACGCTGAAGCTGTATCTGGAGATCGAGAAGATGCGGTTCGAGGATCGGTTGCGGCCGGTCTTCAACATCGATCCGGCGGTCTCGCAATCGCGCCTCCCCTCTCTCCTGCTGCAACCTCTGGTCGAAAATGCGATCAAATATGCCGTGACGCCCAAGGAAGAGGGCGCGGAAATCTCCGTCACGGCGCAGCCTGCCGGTGAAAACGTCCGGATCATCGTATCCGATACGGGTCCGGGATTGAATGAGGGGTTCACCCGCCCGAACAATCCGGCCAGCGAAGGAACGGGCGTCGGTCTGGCGAACATCCGCGACAGGCTGATTCAGGCCTTCGGGGAACGACAGAGCTTCGAAACGCGTTCCACGCCTGGCGGCTTTTCGGTCCTGATCGAAATGCCGCTTAACCTGGATGAACCATCGAGAGTGGCCGCATGACCATCAGAACAATCCTCGTCGACGACGAAAGCCTGGCTATCCAAGGCCTCAAGCTGCGTCTGGAAGCGCATGAGGATGTCGAAATCGTAGAAACCTGTTCCAACGGCCGGGAAGCGATCCGCGCCATAAAGACGCATAAGCCCGACCTTGTGTTCCTTGACATTCAAATGCCCGGTTTCGACGGATTTTCCGTCGTGCAGGGGCTGATGGAGGTCGAGCCGCCGCTTTTCATCTTCTGCACCGCCTATAGCGACCATGCGATCCGCGCCTTCGAGGCGCAGGCGGTCGACTATCTGATGAAGCCCGTCGAAGAAGGCCGGCTGGCCGACGCGCTCGACCGGGTGCGGCAGCGGCTTTCGGAAAAGCGTCAGGTGCAGGAAGTGGAAAAGCTGCGCGAAGTGCTGGCCGAGGTTGCGCCCGATGCGATGAACGATTTTTCGGGCGATGGCGACGCGCCTGCCGCCAATCGCTTCGAGAAGCTGATCAACATCAAGGATCGCGGGCAGATTTTCCGCGTCGATGTCGATTCGATCGAGCGGATCGACGCTGCGGGCGATTATATGTGCATTTATACCGCCGACAATTCGCTGATCCTGCGCGAGACGATGAAGGACCTCGAAAAGCGGCTCGACCCCCGCAATTTCCAGCGCGTGCACCGCTCGACCATCGTGAATCTGAGCCAGGTGCGGCAGGTGAAGCCGCATACCAATGGCGAATGCTTCCTGGTGCTGGAATCCGGCGCGCAGGTGAAGGTCAGCCGGTCCTATCGCGATGTGGTGGCGCGGTTCGTGCATTAACAACCTCCCCTCCCGCAAGCGGGAGGGGCCGGGGGTGGGCAGCGAGCGAAACGAGCATCCGGACGGCAGGCCGCTGGTAATCGCCCTCCGTTCCGACGCTTACTCCTTCACCGAAACACCCATTGCCGATTAAGCCCGAAAACCACCGCCGGGGTTACGAACAGCATGGCCGGGATGGGCGACCATTCCGGCCATTGCATATAGGTCACGCACAACCACACCCATAGCGCGTTCAGCGCATAGCTCACCAACGATACCGCGACGAAGCGGACCCCCCGCGCCGCTTGGTTGTCGCGCCCGCCATGCCCACGAAAGGTGAAGCTGCTGTGCGTGACATAGCCGACCGCCACCGCCGCCAGATAGCCGATGCCGTTGGCGACTTGCGGATGCAGCCTGACCGGCGCGGCCAGCGTCCAGTAGATCGTCGCCTGACAGGCGGTCACGAACAGCCCGGTCAGGCCGTAACGGACGATCTGCCAGAACAGCGCCTGCTTTTCCGGTGTGAAGATATGAAGGATTTTCATGCCGCCCCGTTGCGCTTTGATGCGGACCCTCTAATCGAGCCACCATGAAACTGCAAAGCTGGTCTGTCCTGCGCGCTCATGTCGCCCCTGTCGCGGTGCAATTCTCCGGCTATGCGGAGCGCAACTGGAAGTGGCTGACCGTCCTGCTGTGGATCGGCGCCATGGCCTATATGATCGCCACCCGCTGGCCGCAGATTCATTGGCTGACGCTCAGCGATACGGACGACAATATCCGTTATCTGCAGGTGAAGGACTGGCTGGCCGGGCAGGCATGGTACGACCTGCGGCAATATCGGCTGGATCCGCCCGCCGGGTTCAATATCCACTGGTCGCGGCTGGTGGACATGCCGCTGGCGGCGCTGATGCTGTTCTTCCGCGCTTTCCTGGACCAGGGGCTGGCCGACCGGCTGGCCTGCGGCATCGCGCCGATGCTGCCGATGCTGCCGCTGATGCTGGGCCTTGGCTTCATCGCGCGAAGGCTGGCGGGGGGGAACAGCTGGTTCCTGGCGGCGGTGGCGCCCTTCGCCGCGCAGATGGGCATCAGCATGTTCCTGCCGATGCGGATCGACCATCATGGCTGGCAACTGGCCTTCACCGTCCTGATGCTGGCGGGCGTGGTCGACCGCAACTGGCTGCGCGGCGGCATCGTCGCGGGCGTGAGCAGCGCGCTGTCCATCGCCATCGGCATGGAAATGATCGTCTATCTGGCGGCAGGCGGCGCGCTGATCGCGATGCGCTGGGTGTTCAAGGACGGCGCGGCCCGGCGGATGCTGCCTTATGCGATCAGCCTTGGCGGAGCGACGTCGCTGCTGTTCGTGCTGTTCGCCAGCTACGCCAACCGGGAAATGGTGTGCGACGCAATCTCGCCCATCTGGGTGGCGATCTTCGCGGTTGCGTCGGCCGGGATGGTGCTGCTGGCGCTGCTCCCGCTCAAGAGCTGGCCGGCGCGGCTGGGCGCGGGGGTACTGGTCGGGGCGGCGGTGGCGGTCTTCGCCTGGACGAACTGGCCGCAATGCCTGTCGGGCGCCTATCAGATCTCGCCCGAGTTGGAGAAGCTGTGGCTGGTCAATATCCGCGAAGCCAAGCCGATCACCGTGCAGGCGCGCAGCCTGGTGGTGCCGTTGATGGCCATTCCGGCGGCTGGCCTGATCGGCCTGCTTTGGGCGCTGTGGGACGCGCGCAGGGACGCCGACCGGCTCTGGGCCTGGGCCACCGTAGGCCTGATGATGCTCTTTTCCACCGCGCTGCTCTTCTGGCAGCTTCGCGCCGGACCGGCGGCGCAATTGCTGGCCATACCGCCCGCCGCCTGGGCCGCCTATCGGCTGCTATGCCTGATCGCGACGGGACGGCCCGCCGCCCGTCTGGCCGCCGCGCTGGGCGCGGCTGTGCTCGCCGGGGCAGCCTTTGCAACGCCGCTTTATCCGCAGGTGAACCAACTCTGGGTCAAGGCGACGGGCGAACAGCCCAAGCCGCAAAAGCCGACGGCACAGCTGCGTCGCAAGGCCATCGACAAGGCCAATGGCCGGTGCCGCACCCTGCCGGCGCTGCAGGTGCTCGACCAGTTGCCGCCCGCCACCATCTTCACCATGGTCGACCTGGGACCGCGCCTGATCGTCGCGACGCACCACAGCGCCGTGGCCGGCCCTTATCACCGCAACGGCGCGACGATCCTCGACATGCACCACGCCTATGACGGCCCTGCCGACGCGTTCCGGCCGATCGCGGCGAAGCACCATGCCACCTATCTGCTGGTCTGCCCCGGCTTTCCCGAGGGCACCATCTATCAGTCGCGCAGCCCCAGGGGCTTTTATGCCGGGCTGATGCGGGGCGAGGTGCCCGGCTGGCTGAAGCCGGTGCCGTTGAGGACGGGGATGACGCTGCCCTACACGCTCTACCGCATCGACTATTCAGCGCCGGGCGAGAAAAAAAGCCTTGAGCAGCGTTGATGCTTCCGCAGCGGCGAGGTCGCCATAGACCTCTGGCCGGTGGAGGCATTGCGGTTGGGTGAAGAGGCGGGGGCCCTGTTCGATCGCGCCGCCCTTGGGGTCCGCCACGGCATAATAGAGGCGGGCGATGCGGGCGTGCGAGATCGCCCCGGCGCACATGGCGCACGGCTCCAATGTTACCCAGAGGTCGCAGCCGGAGAGGCGGAAGTCGCCCAGATGGGTTGCCGCGGCGCGGATCGCGACCATTTCGGCATGGGCGGTGGGATCATTGTCGCGCCGGTTGCGATTTTCCCCTTCACCGATGATGCGGCCGTCGAGGGTGACGACCGCGCCGATGGGCACCTCTCCCGCTCCGGCGGCGGCATAAGCGAGATCGAGCGCACGCCGCATCGGATCGGGCAGGGGGAAGGGCGAAGACATGGCTTCGCCCCATACAGGATGACAGGGCTTTGGGGGAGAGGCTGTTAAGCCTCGCTATCCCGCTGTCAGAACAGGCCTCAGGGCTTCTGCACGTCCACTGTCGGCAGTTCGACCGTCTCCTTGCGTTTGCCGACCTCCACCCTGGCCACGCTGGCCTCATATTTGGGCAGGGAGCCGCCCTTAACCGCGATTTCCGGCAGCCGTCCCTCCTGCGTTTTCTGCAGGTCGATGAAGCCGGTGGCAATTCCGCCGGCCAGAACCAGCAGCACGATCAGCAACAGGCCACCAATGAATCGCATTTCCGCCTCCTTTGGCTTATGGCCCGTCAACGCTCATGAGTCGGAAAGGGTTGCGGCCCCGAAAGGCGCTGGGCGGGTTGACGAGCGTCGGGAATCCCGTTATCGGCGCCGCTTTCCGAACGAACCCGAATTACAAGGTTGATTGACTATGTCGCGCATTTGCGAGCTGACCGGCAAGGGCCGCCAGGTGGGTCACAATGTTTCCCACGCCAATAACAAGACCAAGCGTGTGTTCCTGCCCAACCTGCAGAACGTGTCGCTGATCTCCGAAGCGCTGGAAACGACTGTGAAGCTGCGCGTGTCGACCCATGGTCTGCGTTCGGTCGAGCATAATGGCGGCCTGGACAACTGGCTGCTGAAGACCAGCGACGATAAGCTGTCGCTGAAGGCTCGCCGCCTGAAGCGCGACATCGCAAAGAAGAAGGCCGCCGCAGCGGCCTGATTCGGTTCGCTTCGTTCGCTTGAAAGAGCGGCCTGGCAACAGGCCGCTTTTTTGCGTTCGCATGGATCCTGGGGCTGTTGATTTAACAATCCCAGCCCATGCACCCTAAAAGGGTTTGCCCCAGAATTTGGCGACCTTCGGATCGCTGGCGCAGGAAGCGCGCAGCGCCTGCCATTGTGCCTGGTCCAACGCCGGGCGGTAGGATGTGTCCGGCTTCACGGCAGCGGCGAAGCGGCGGCGGCGTTCGGCGGAGAGGGGATGGGAGGAAAGCCAGCTTATCGCCCGCGCTTCCGTGCCCTCGTCCTTGCCGCCGATCCGGTCGAAGAAGGCGGCCGTCGCGGCAGGCGAAATCCCGGCGCCGCGCATCTGGTCGATGGCGACGCCGTCCGCGGCGCTTTCCGCGCCGCGGCCATAGCTCAGCGACAGCACGCCGTTCAGATAATTGCCGGCATTGCCCCCCGCGCCGCCCAGCACGACGCTGAGGCCAAGCTGGCGGATGAGGCCTGTCATCGTGTCGCGGTGGCGCACATGGCCCAGTTCATGGCCGAGCACGCCCGCGACTTCATCGGCGGACTTTGCCTGCTGGACCAGGCCATCGAAGAGGATGATCCTTCCCCCCGGCAATGTCACCGCATTCACCATGGGAATGTTGGCGAGCGAAATGTCGCGGGCCTCATGGCCGGGGTCGATCCGCGCCGCCAGCCGTTCGAGCGCGGCATCGCCTGCCGGTGTGTGGCAGAACCGCCCGCCGAAATCGCCCACCATGGCATCGCCCATGCGGTTCTCCCAGCTTTGCGGGACGAGCGGGGCGATGACGGCGGGTGCTTCGAGCGCCCCCCACACGATGAGCGCGGCGGTGACGGTGAAGATTCCCGCCGCCGGCCACAGGCCGAAGCGATCGATCCAGCGGCCATAGCGTTCGCCCGTCGGCAGATGGGCGGCGATGTCGGGAGGCGCTTCGCCGGAAAAGCCCAGACGCCAGCCGGGGATCGCCTTATGGCCATAGGCCGAACGGGCGTCCTGCAGGCCGATGACGGTAAGGTCGCTCCAGTCGATGGGCAGGCCCGTCCAGCCGCTCTCCGGCTCCTCCAGCACGAAGCCTGTGCCGGCGGTACGAAGCAGGACATTGCGTCGGACCGCCGACGCGCCGTCATAATGCCAGAGCCGGAAGTCCGACATGCGGTTCAGAAAGCGCCGACGTCCAGCGCGTCGAGCAGGCCCTCGCCATGGCGGCTGGTCTTCGTCTGCGACTGTGTGAGTTCGTCGGTATAGATCGTGCCGGTCACGCCCATATGGGTGACGAAGAACTTCCAGTGCCGGTATTGCAGGAAGATCGACCCGATGCCGATCGTGCAGAGGACCAGCGCAATGTCACCCAGGAACAGCCATATCCAGTCTTTGGTCCGCGCGTAGAAATGGAAGTCGAGGCCCGTGAGCGACAGCCCCTCCACCGCTTCACGGAAGAAACTCGCGTAGAAGGCGAGCGCGATGAGGCCGAGACCCAGATAGAAGGTCAGCACGAACGCGATGATGCCGAAGATGGCCCCGGCCATGCGGGAGCCGGCACCGTCCTGTCCCGGAAAGCCCGCCATCGCGACCATTGCGCCTCCGCCCACGAACAGCAGGATCGGCAGGAGGTAGAAGAGCAGGAAGCGCCGGAAGGTCGGGCCGTGATCGCCTGCCGATTCGAAACTGTGCGGGCCGAAGCTCATCTTGTTCCAGCGTTCGTTCCACAGCGACATCATCGACCAGGGGACGAGCAGGCCCAGCGCCAGGCTGCCCACCGCCGACTTCCACATATAGGAAATGCCGTAGCCGAAGCCCTGATCGTCGCTGCCGCCCCGGATGCCGTGCCACCATGTCCGGCTGAGCCGGTAGCGCAGCGCGCGGAAGCGGGCGAGGCCGACCATGTAGAAGATCGTCACGAACGCCGCGAGCGTCAATATCGCGGCCATGCCCCCATGCCCCTGGAGGACGAGGGCCTGCGCGCCGAACTGAAGGAAGAGGAACGGCAGGCCGATCAGCGCCAGCACCATCAGGAAGCCGAGGAATAGTTCCTTGCCCGTTCCCGTCCATTCCAGCCGGTCGTCGATGAAGCGCGTGTTCGCCCAGAGATAGCGCCGCGTGCGCGTTGTCGCCCAGAAGCGGTATATGCCCAGCGTGACGATCGTCAGCAGCAGGTTGGTGAAGGCAATGGGCGCATAGTCGCGCCAATTGCCTTCAAAAGCGAAGCCGTCGCCGCCAATGCGTTCCTGATCCATGATGCCCCCCTTGGTCCCCGGTGGGAGAAGACTATGCCGGGGACCGTTGGTCAAGGGGTTTCATGGCCATATGGAATGCTATCCCCCTGAAATCACGCGGATCGTCATTTTTTACGGCCGATCAAAAGCTGGCGTAGCGCTCATTGCCGATGAAGCCGAGCTTCGTCACGCCTGAGCGGCGGATGTCGGCCAGCACCTCATCCACCGTCACGTAACGCGCACCGGCATCGGGCTGGAACTGGAGTTCCGGTTCGGCAGGCAGGCGCAGCGAGGCGGCGAGATATTGGCGGAGCGTCAGCCGGTCGACGGCCCCGCCGTTCCAGCGGATAGTGCCGTCGGCGTCGATGGCGACCCTGTTCTTGACCGTGTCGACCGGCGGCGGCGTCAGTTCCTTGGGGGTTTGCGGCAGGTCGACGCCGACGCTGTGCGTCTGGATCGGGATCGTGATGATGAACATGATCAGCAGCACCAGCATCACGTCGATCAGCGGCGTTGTGTTCATGTCCGACATCGGCGTTTCCCCGTCGCCCGGCCGGGGTCTTGCGAAGCTCAAGGCCATATGCATCCCTCCTGTTGAAATAATGATATAACAACACATGTATCATGCGCTGATCGCGATGCGCTGGCAAGAGGGCTTCTATTGACAGGGCGGGCGGCCCATTTATGGGGAAGGCGCGGCTTTTTTCGGCTGCGCGATCCGCCATTTCAACAGAAAGACCCTCCGTGTCCGCCATGCTCAAGATAACCCTGCCCGATGGTTCCGTGCGTGAAGTCGCGCCCGGCACTACCCCGGCGGACATTGCGGCGGCGATCGGGCCGGGGCTGGCCAAGGCGGCCATCGCCGCGCGGGTCGATGGCGAACTGCGCGACATCATGCGGCCGCTGGAGGCCGATGCGCAACTGGCGCTGGTGACGTCGAAGGATGAGGCCGATGCGCTGGAACTGGCGCGGCACGACTTCGCCCATGTGCTGGCCGAAGCGGTGCAGGCGCTGTTTCCGGGGACGCAGATCACCTTCGGCCCGGCGACGGACGATGGCTTCTATTATGACTTCGCGCCCCCCGTCATCGAAGGAAAGCAGCGGCCCTTTACGGAGGAGGACCTGCCCGCCATCGAGGCGAAGATGCGGGAGATCATCGCAGCCGACAAGCCGCTGCGCCGCGAGGTGTGGAAGCGCGAGGACCTGATCGCGCGCTGGCGGGCCGGGGGCGAGACGTTCAAGGCCGAATGGGCCGCTGAGCTTCCCGAGGGCGAGGAACTGACCGTCTATTGGTCGGGGGGCGACTGGCTCGACATGTGCCGGGGGCCGCATCTGGCCTCGACAGGCAAACTCGATCCGGCGGCGTTCAAGCTGACCCGCGTGTCGGGCGCCTATTGGCGCGGCGATCAGAAGAATGCGATGCTGAGCCGCGTCTATGGCACCGGCTGGCTCAACAGGAAGCAGCTCGACGCGCATCTGACGCGGCTGGAAGAAGCGGCCAAGCGCGACCATCGCAAGCTGGGCGCGGAGATGGACCTGTTCCACCTCCAGCAGGAGGCGCATGGATCGGTCTTCTGGCACCCCAAGGGCTATATCATCTGGCGGGCTCTGGAAGCCTATATGCGCCGCGCCATCGACGATGCGGGCTATCGTGAGGTCAAGACGCCGCAGGTGATGGACGCGCGCCAGTGGGAAGCGTCCGGCCATTGGGGCAAATATCGCGAGAATATGTTCGTCATCCCCGACGAAGTGCCGAATGTCGAGGATGAAGGGCCGCTGGTGTCGGACGATGCCGACTGGATGGCTTTGAAGCCGATGAACTGCCCGGCGCATGTCCTGATCTTCCGTCAGGGGATCAAGAGCTATCGCGACCTGCCGCTGCGCTTCTACGAGAATGGCTGCTGCCATCGCAACGAACCGCATGGGGCGCTGCACGGGCTGATGCGTGTGCGCCAGTTCACGCAGGACGACGCGCATATCTTCTGCCGCGAGGACCAGATCGTGGAGGAAGTGCGCGCCTTCTGTGCGCTGGCGGATCGGATCTACAGGGATTTCGGCTTCACCTATTCGATCAAGCTCGCCCTGCGCCCCGAAAAGCGCTTCGGCAGCGACGAGATGTGGGATCAGGCGGAAAATGAACTGCGCGACGCGGTGGCGGCGGCGGGGCTCAACACGCCCGAATATGGCTGGGAGGAACTGCCGGGCGAAGGCGCCTTCTATGCGCCCAAGCTGGAATGGCATCTGACCGATGCGATCGGGCGGACCTGGCAGGTGGGGACGATCCAATCGGACCGGGTATTGCCGGAGCGACTCGACGCCTCCTATATTGGCGAAGATGGCGAGCGGCACCGGCCGGTGATGCTCCACCGGGCGATCTTCGGTTCCTATGAACGGTTCATAGGCATCCTCATCGAACATTATGCGGGCCGTTTCCCGCTCTGGCTGGCGCCGGTGCAGGCGGTGGTGGCGACCATCGTGTCCGATGCGGACGGCTATGCAGGCCAGGTGGTGGAGAAGCTCCGGGCGGCTGGCATCAGGGCCGAAACCGACGTCCGCAACGAGAAGATCAACTATAAGGTGCGCGAGCACAGCCTTGCAAAAGTGCCGAATCTGCTGGTCGTCGGCCGCCGGGAGGCGGACGAGGGCACGGTGGCGCTGCGCGAGCTGGGCAAGGAGGGGCAGAGCGTCCTTTCTGTCGACGACATCATCGCCCGTCTTGTAAAGGAGGCGAAGGCACCCGATATGCAGTGAGGCAGCAATGCCACATGGGGCCGGCAAATCCGCGATTGCGGGCTTGCCGCCCCTTTCGGCTTTGCGCTAAAGGGCCGCCAGAGTCGATCTATCAACTACCATAGGAGAAGCCACTATACGTCCCCCGATGATGCGCCGTCCCATGGCGCCGCCGCCGAAGTCCGGTCCCCGTTACAACGAGTTCATCAACGTGCCCAAGGTGCGCGTGATCGATGACGAAGGCGAAAATCTGGGCGTGATGTATACGCAGGAAGCGATCGAGCGCGCCTATGAGATCGGGCTGGACCTGGTCGAGGTGTCGCCCAACGCCGATCCGCCGGTGTGCAAGTTCCTGGACATCGGCAAGTACAAGTACGAGGCGCAGAAGAAGGCGAACCTCGCCCGCAAGACCCAGAGGACGCAGGAGATCAAGGAGATCAAGATGCGTCCGAACATCGACGATCATGATTATGATACGAAGATGAAGAAGGTCCACGACTTTATCGGTGAAGGCGACAAGGTGAAGATCACCCTGCGGTTCCGTGGCCGTGAATTGTCGCACCAGCAGCTTGGCATGCAACTGCTCCAGCGCGTGGCGGAGAATGTGGGCGAGATCGCGAAGGTCGAAGCCTATCCGCGTATGGAAGGCCGCCAGATGCTGATGGTGCTGGCGCCGAAATAAGGTCGCCGTTCTTCGGTGACATTAGTCGGGCGGGGTCTGGAAGCAGGCTCCGCCCGAACTGTCTGTGGAACAGGTTCTGGTCAGTCGCGAATGTTAATCCTCGTCATCTGAAGATGGGGGAGGGGGCCCTGCCTAAGTCTGGCGCAGGGGAGCGCGACAGGCGCCCCCTCTCGCCGGTGGGAAGGGCTGCGTCCAGAACGGCACTTGCATCCACCTAACCATAAGCGGGTGCGGATGGCCTCTCCGCCCGCTGGATCTGGTCACGGCCTGACTTCTTTGCACGGTAGAGCGCCTCGTCGGCCTTGCCGATGGCGGCCATCACCGGACCGCCGCGCCATGCGCATAGCCCGGCGGAGAAGGTGATCGGCTGCTCGTTCGCCGTGCCCACGGGCTCCCGCCGCATCCGTTCCGCAATGCGGGCCAGCGACCAGCTCGCCTCGTCCTCCATCGCGTCCTGATAGAAGATCGCGAACTCCTCGCCACCCCAACGGGCGATGATGTCGATGCGGCGGGTCTGGGACGACAGGCGCGTGGCGAAATCGGCCAGGACGCGATCGCCCGCGTCATGGCCGAGCATATCGTTGACCTGCTTGAAATGGTCGAGATCGATGATCGCGATGCAGCCCCTGCGCTTGGCGAGCGGGAGCGCGTCGAGTTGCGCCAGGAATCCGCGCCGGTTGGCGATGCCGGTCAGCGCGTCCTCATTGGCGGCGATGTTCAGTTCGTCGATCTGTTCCCGCGTCGCGGCGGCGGCTCCGCGCACGCCGTGGAAGAGCCTGGAAATAATGTCCCCCACTTCCGGCAAGGTCGCCCCACCGCTTTTCCGGCCGGGCTGCCCCACCGGGTTCAGCGCATCCGCCAGCGCATGGATCGGGTCCAGCAGGGCGCCGATGCCCATCAGCGCCCCGGCCGCGCCCGCCATGGTCGCCAAAGTCAGGACTATGAACTCCGCCCAGGCGATACGTCCTGTTGTCACGCCCCAGACGATATAGCCGAGCAGCGGCAGGTGGGTGGTCACGAAGCAGAGGGTGAAGAGGCGAAACCGCAGGGAGCGGGGAAAGATGAAGGAGGTCGCGAGGTAGAATTGCATCCCGGGGCCCTGTCATTGAAATGGGGGCCAAAATTGGGACGGCGTGTAAAGGCGGGATGAAGGAAGAGGGTTAACGCCTGGCCCGTGGACGAACCGTGCCGTGCATGAGTCGAACGGTTAACGGGAGGCGCCCGGCACCCATTTCACATCGTCCGCTCCATTGCCGTTGAGGCGCCGGGCCAGCACGAAAAGCAGGTCGGACAGGCGGTTGAGATAGGCCAGTGCCTGCGCATTGAGCGCAACGTCGGCCGCCGCGGCCGTGGCGGAGCGTTCGGCGCGGCGTGTGACGGCGCGGGCCAGATGGACGGCGGCGGCAGCAGGCGACCCGCCTGGCAGGACGAAGCTGTCCAGTGGCGCCAGATCGGCGTTCATCGCGTCGATCTGGCGCTCCAGCCGCTCGACCTGGGAGGCGACGATCCGCAGCGCCCAGGGTGCGTCCTCTCCCTCCGGCAAGGGCGTGGCGAGGTCTGCGCCCAGATCGAACAGGTCGTTCTGGATCGTCATCAGCCAGCCCGCCTCCGGCCTGTCGTTCATGGCGACGATGGCAAGCCCGATGGCGCTGTTCGCTTCATCGACATCGCCCACCGCCTGCATGCGCGGGGCATGTTTGGGCAGGCGCGACCCGTCGACCAGGCCAGTCGTCCCCGCGTCCCCGGTACGGGTGTAGATCTTGTTCAGCTTCACCATGCCGGGCGGGACCCTCAGCCGTTGCCCTTCATCAGCAGCAACAGCGCCACGATGATCACCGCCACTGCCTGGAACAGGATGCGGTTCATCATCATCCTGTTCTGCTTGAGGCTGGATGGGCTCGGCCTACCTTCGGGCGAGTTCAACTGTTCCTTGGTCGCCTGAAGAAAGGCGACGATCCCCCGGATCAATGCGAACAGGGTGGCGCCCATGGCCAGGATCAGGGCGATGACGAGCAGCGTGTTCATGCCGTGAATCTAGGCGCTGGCCAGGGAAATGCCAATCGGAAAGCGTGCATGGCGCAGATCGTCGGCCAGTCGCCGTGGGTCCATGCCCCCCGCGCGCAGATCGGCGAGGGCGATCGACCCGTCGCGCTTGGCGAGCCGCCGGCCGTCCGGCCCGACCAGCAGGGGATGGTGGACATAGATGGGGGACGGAAGGTCGAGCAGCGCCTGGATCAGCCGGTGGATGTCGGTCGCGCTGCGCAGATCGTCGCCGCGCAGCACATGGGTCACGCCCATCGCCGCATCGTCCAGCGTGCAGGACAGATGATAGCTGGCGGGAGCATCCTTGCGCGCCAGCACCACATCCCCGGCGGCAAGCGGCTCGGCGCTGATGCAGGACGCCGCTTCCTCCCCGGGCGGAAAGGGCAGGGCGCGCCAATGCAGCGGGCCTGCCCGTGCGGCAGCCCGCGCCATGTCGATCCGCCAGGCATGCGGCTCGCCCAATGCGATCCGCCTTGCCCGTTCCGCTTCGTCCAGCGCGCGGCATGTGCCGGGATAGACGGGCCCCTCCGGCCCGTGCGGCGCAGTCGCGCTGGCGGCGATGTCGGCGCGGGTGCAGAAGCAGGGATAGAGCAGCCCCATGGCCTCCAGACGTTCCAGCGCCGCCTGATACGGGTCCAGCCGCGCCGACTGGAAGACGATGTCCCCCTCCCAGGCGACGCCCAGCCAGCGCAGGTCCTCGATTATGCCGGCGACATGCTCCGGCCGGCTGCGGGTGCCGTCTATATCCTCGATCCGCAGGAGGAAGTATCCGCCGCGCGCCCGGGCCAGGTCCATGGCCAGCAGCGCCGACCAGGCGTGTCCGACATGCAACCTACCCGTGGGGCTCGGGGCGAAGCGAGTCACCATATGCTGTGGCTGCGCCGATTGAGTCATACAGGCCCTTGACGGGATAGGGGTGTTAATGCTGTCATGCTGGCGTCACGTTTCTGATCGATCAGGACGGTGGCGAAAGGGGGTTGAAGGGTAATATATGTACCATCCCGACCTGATACGACATCCGGAAAACTGTCCGGCTTTGGTCCTGAACGCGGATTACACGCCTTTAAGCTATTATCCGCTGAGCCTCTGGCCCTGGCAAACCGCCATCAAGGCGGTTTTTTTGGATCGGGTGGACATCGTCGCCAGCTATGAGCGGCAGGTGCACAGCCCCAGCGTTCAGATGCAGATACCTTCGGTGATCGCGCTGAAGCAATATGTGAAGCCTTCGGAACATCCCGCCTTCACCCGGTTCAACCTGTTCCTCCGCGACAAGTTCGCCTGCCAATATTGCGGTTCCCCGAACGACCTGACCTTCGACCACGTCATTCCGCGCCGGGCGGGCGGGCGGACGACCTGGGAAAATGTCGCAACGGCCTGCTCGCCCTGCAATCTCAAGAAGGGCGGCCGCACGCCGAAGGAGGCGCATATGCAATTGCATGTGACGCCGATCCGCCCGACGAGCTGGCAGTTGCAGGAACATGGCAGGGCCTTTCCGCCCAACTATCTGCACGAAAGCTGGCACGACTGGCTTTATTGGGATGTGGAATTGCTGGCTTGACGACAAACCGGCAAGGCTGAGCGGCGCGCCCCTGCGAAGGCAGGGCCCGGCCCGACGGTTCGAACCGGGTTCCTGCCTGCGCAGGAACATGTCGCGTTCATTCTCATTCCATGCCCGGAAGCCAGTCCAGGTCCATATCCTTGTGCCGGTTGGTATAATGGCCGATCTCTTCCAGCCGCGCCATGTCGCGCAGGGTGATCCGCCCATTGGCCCGGCTGATCAGCCCTTCCTGCTCCATCTGCCGGATCATCCGGTTCACATGGACGGAAGTGAGGCCGATGGCATCCCCGATCTCCTCCTGCGTCAGTTTCAGGTCGAAGCTGTCGGTGATGCCATCGTCCGTCACCCGCAGGCGATCGAAAATATCCAACAGGAAGGAAGCCACGCGCGCCTTGGCCGAGGTGCGTCCCAATGAAGCGAGCCGGTCGGTCAGCGCGACCCGCTCCGCATTGGAAAGCAGGAACAGCAACGCGGCGACGCGGGGATATTCCTCCAGCAGCCTGCGCAGAGCATGCTTGTCGAACGGACAGATGATCGAATCCGACAGCGCCACCAGCGATTCCGGCGCGCGGTTATAGATTGTGCTGGCCGATCCGATGAAATCGCCCGGGAAATAGACCCGCAGGATCTGCCGGCTTCCATCGGGCAGGATCACGAAGCTCATCACCCGTCCTTCGCGCAGGACAAACAGTTCCGTCACCGTTTCGTTGACGCGCTGGATCATCGCGCCGCGCTTCACCTTGCGGGGATTTTCCTCCAGCCTTGTAAGCGCCTTCTTCTCCGCATCGGACAGGGGCACATGCTTCGCCAACCTGTCCGCGAAACAACTTGTTGCCACCAAAAACACCTTTTTGCTTACATTGTCGTTACGATGGCAAAACGCCCCACGCGTCTTTTGGCTGCATTTCCGCAAACTGCACTAAACTCGATCAATAATGAGCGGGCGAACGCACAAATGTTTCATGGCGGCGCAGAAAGAAGCCCGCGATGGAACCGTCGTGCCGACTGCCTTGCGGAAACCGTAATTAACGTTAAGAACCCAGCCGATGGACCGCATTCATATCCGCGGCGGCAAAGCGCTGAACGGCCGCCTTCCCATTTCCGGCGCGAAGAACGCCGCGCTCACGCTGTTGCCCTGCGCGCTGCTGACCGACGAGCCGGTGACGCTGCGCAACCTGCCGCGGCTGGCGGATGTCGACAGCTTCGGCCATCTGCTGAACCAGCTCGGCGTGTCGACCATGATCGAGGGCGCCCGGCCGGAGGATTTCGGCCGCGTCATGACCCTGCGTGCTGGCCGCGTCACCTCGACCGAGGCGCCCTATGACATCGTGCGCAAGATGCGGGCATCGATCCTGGTGCTCGGCCCGCTGCTCGCCCGCGCGGGCGAGGCGCGGGTGTCGCTGCCCGGCGGTTGCGCCATCGGCAACCGGCCGATCGACCTGCACCTGAAGGCGCTGGAGGCCTTCGGCGCGATCATAGAGATCAACGCCGGCTATGTCCGCGCCAGCTTGCCCGACGGCGGCCTGCCGGGCGGCATCTACACCTTCCCGGTGGTGTCGGTCGGCGCGACCGAGAACGCGCTGATGGCGGCGGTGCTGGCCAAGGGCGTCTGTATCCTGGAAAATGCGGCGCGGGAGCCAGAGATCGTCGACCTCTGCAACCTGCTGATCGCCATGGGCGCCGACATTGAAGGCGTGGGCACCGACAAGCTGACCATTCACGGCAAGCCCCGCCTGCACGGCGCCACCTACAGCGTCATGCCCGACCGGATCGAGGCGGGCAGCTATGCCTGCGCCGCGGCGATCACCGGTGGCTCGCTGGAACTGGCGGGAGCCAGCGCCGAAGACATGCACGCCATCCTCGCCGCGCTGCGCGACGCCGGGGTTCATGTCGAGGAACTGAAGGACGGCATCAGGGTGTCGGCGGACGGCCGGCTTCGCCCGCTTACCATCTCGACCGCGCCCTTCCCGGCGTTCCCGACCGACATGCAGGCGCAGTTCATGGCGATGCTGACGCTGGCCGACGGCGCGTCGGTGCTGACCGAGACGATCTTCGAGAATCGCTACATGCACGTGCCAGAGCTGGCACGCATGGGGGCGGACATCGGCGTCAACGGCCGCACCGCAGTGGTGCGCGGCGTTGATCGGCTGGTCGGCGCGCCTGTCATGGCGACCGATCTGCGCGCCTCGATGAGCCTCATCCTCGCTGGCCTCGCCGCGGAAGGCGAGACCCAGGTCAACCGCGTCTATCATCTCGACCGCGGCTATGAGCGGCTGGAGGAGAAGCTCTCCGCCGTCGGCGCCGACATAGAGCGCGTCAGCGATGGCTGAAGGACGCGGGCTCGAGACGGACCGCGCGGCGTTGCTGGCGCGATACGATCTCGATACCGGTGGCTTTGCCACGCTCGACCAGATCACCGCCTTCGCCGCCGCGCTGTGCGGGACGCCCATCGCTCTGGTCAGCATTGTGGAGGATGACCGCCAACGCTTCCTGGCCCGCACCGGGCTGGATGCGGAGGAAACGCCGCGCGATATGTCCTTCTGCGCCCATGCGATGCAGGGAAGCGGCATCTTCGTGGTGCCCGATACTGCGCAGAACCCCGATTTCCGCGACAATCCGCTCGTCACCGGGGCGCCCTTCATCCGTTTCTATGCCGGTGCGCCGCTGATCGATGGCGAGGGGGCTTCGCTCGGCGCGCTATGCGTCATCGACGACAGACCGCGTGAAGGTCTGACGGATGTGCAGCGCCAGGGGATTTCCCTGCTGGCCCGTCAGGTCATGGTCGAGCTGGAGGGCCGTCGCCGCGACCGCGACGTGATCGCCCGGCAGCAAAGGGATGCGCAGGCGGTGGCGGAAAGCGACCGCATGTTCCGGACCCTGGCCGACACCATGCCGCAAATGGTCTGGTCGACGCTGCCGGACGGCTATCATGACTATTATAACGCCCGCTGGTACGAATTCACCGGCGTTCCCCTGGGCTCGACCGATGGCGAGGGATGGAACGGCATGTTCCATCCGGAGGATCAGGAGCGGGCCTGGGAACGCTGGCGCCATTCGCTGAAGACCGGCGAACCCTATGAGATCGAATATCGGCTGCGCCATCATAGCGGCGATTATCGCTGGACATTGGGTCGCGCGCTGCCGATCCGGGACGAGGAGGGTGCGATCGCCCGCTGGATCGGCACCTGCACCGACATCAACGACCAGATCGCGATGGTGGAGGAGCGGGAGGTCATCGCCCATGAACTTTCCCACCGTATCAAGAACATCTTTTCGGTGATTTCCGGCCTGATCGGCCTGTCGGCGCGCCAGCATCCCGAAATTCGCGCGGCGGCCGACGACCTGCGCGACCGCATCATGGCGCTGGGACGAGCCCATGATTTCGTGCGGCCCCACGGCCCCAATTCGCAGCCGGACCAGGACGAGGGCCGGCTTTGGGGCATATTGGAACAGATTTTCGCGCCCTATCGCGACGCGCTGGGGCCGCGCATACGCTTCTCAGGCGATAATCCGGCGATAGACGACCGCTCCGCCACGCCATTGGCGCTGCTGTTCCATGAACTGGCGACCAATGCCGCCAAATATGGCGCGCTTTCCGTTCCTTCGGGCGGGGTTGCGATCCTCGTGGGGAGGGAAGGCGAGGACATCCGCATCGACTGGCGGGAAGAGGGTGGACCGCCGGCGCTTCCGGCGACGCATGAGGGCTTCGGCAGCCGGCTGATGCAGCTCAGCATCGAACGGCAACTGGGCGGGCGGATGACGCGCGACTGGCGACCCGAAGGCCTTGGCCTCAGCCTCTGGATTCCAGCGCGCTCCATGAGTCGGATGCCGGCAGGAAAGGGGTGAAGCCCGCGATCTCGGCGGCCTCCAGTTCCGGTCGGTCGGTGGCGGCGAGATGCAGCGTTTCGGCTATGCTGTGCGCCCGGAACGGCTTGGTGATGACGCCGAGCGCGGCGGTGGAAGCCGCCCCGATCTGCGCGGGATTGGCCGTCACATAGATGACCCGTATGCCATATTGGCTGGCCAGTTCGACGCCGATGCCGGGGCCTGTCGGTCCGTCGCGCAGATTGAGATCGACAAGGGCAATGTCGCAATCGTCGGCCGCATCCAGCGCCGCCTGACGATCGGCCGCGATGGCGCCGACCGTAAAGCCTGCATCCTCCACGATATGCTCGATCTCCAGCGCGACGAAAATCTCGTCTTCTACGATCAGAACCTTTTTGCTCATCCCAACGTCCACGCAACCGGAGGCGTTAAATGCGCGGATCGCGGGGCGGTTCCCGCAGATGCGAAAAATTTTTTCAGGCGCTGTCGGGCTGCACGCTGGTCCAGAGCGTTTCGAAGGCCGTGCCCTGCATCAGCAGGACCGAGGCGGGATAGCCCGCGCCGCTGGCCTTCTGCGCTGTCCCGGTGGCGTTTTCCACCGCTTCCTCCCGCGTCGCGAACGGCCCGTAATAGCGGTTGTCGAGATTGATCTTCCAGACGCCCTCATGTTCCAGGACGATGTAGCGGGCATGGGGCAGGGGCACTTACAAAACCTCCGTATTATAATGGTGCCAGGCCATGATCGCCGCGGCGCCGCGATGGGGACGCCAGCGTTCGGCCAGTTCCCGCGTCAGCTTTTCGCTGGGGCGTTCGGCCAGGCCCAATATCCGTCCGATCTCGATCTGCACGGCCAGATCGCCCGCCGGCCAGACATCCGGCCGTCCTTCCGCGAACAGCAGGTAGATTTCCGCCGACCAGCGCCCGATCCCCTTGATCCGCACCAGTTGCGCAATGGCGTCCTCATCATCGTCCGGCAGGTCGTGCAGGTCGATGCCGCCGCCGACAACCAACTCGGCCAGGCTTCTGGCATAGCCCTGCTTCTGCCGCGACAGGCCGCAGGCGCGCAGCGTATCGAAATCGCGGACGAGCAGGGCGTCCGGCGCGCAGCCCGCGCCCAGCTCCGCCTCCAGCTTGCGCCAGACCGCCGCGGCCGCGGCGACGCTCACCTGCTGGCCGACGATGGTGCGCAGCAGGGTTTCGTAGCCGGGCTCGCGGACGCGGGGCGGCGGATAGCCGACCCGGCCTATCGCTGCGGCGAAACCGGGCTCCATCGCGGCGATGGCGTCCAGGCTGGCCCGCAATTCTTCTGCTGTATTTACCATGAATTGTCGTCCGGCCCTTGATTTCCCGCTGCCCGTCCGACATGAGCGGCGGGAAAAATTTGAGGGACCTGGGTACATGGCGAAACTGATTGTGGTCAACCGTTCGGGCGAAGAGCAGGCGGTCGAGGCGGAGAACGGCCTTTCCGTGATGGAAATCATCCGCGACAACGGCTTTGACGAACTGCTGGCGCTCTGCGGCGGCTGCTGTTCCTGCGCGACGTGCCATGTCTTCGTCGATCCGGCCTTTGCCGACAACCTGCCGCCGATCAGCGATGATGAGAACGACCTGCTCGACAGCTCCAACCATCGCAATGAGACCAGCCGCCTGTCCTGCCAGCTGACGTTCAGCGATTCGCTGGATGGCCTGCGCGTCACCATCGCGCCGGAAGATTGAGGTCGGCCGGCAGAAGGGAACGAACCGGTCTGTAGAGCATCGCGCAGAAAAGCCTGTCCCGAGCCTGTCGAAGGATGGGGACCGGTTTTCTGCTTGAAAGGATGCGACGACAGAAATCTGGAGCGACCTGCGCCTGATTGACGCAGCGCGCTCTGAGGGCTGGTTCCTGACATCGCCCTCCGCGTCACCCCCGGACTTGATCCGGGGGGCGCTGCCATTCAGACGTCTGCGTTTCGGAAGAAAAGCGGCGCCCCGGGTCGCGTGGGGCGCGACGGCTGCCCTCTGCCCGCCATCAGCCGTTCGGGACGATCAGATATTTCTCCCCCGTGCGGCGGGCATTGTAGGTCAGCACGGCGTCGCGGGTCAGCGCTTCTTTGAGGGAGATGCGCGCCTTGTAATGGCTGGCGAAAGTCGTCGTCAGACCGTCGCGCACCCGCTGGCGCAGGCGTTCGGCCGTTTCCGCGTCCGTCCTTTGCAGGAAGGGAAAAAGCAGCCAGCCGCCGACGTTCCAGCCAAAGCCGAAGCTGCGCGTCAGGATGGTCGGCGACAGGTCCAGCGCACCGTAGACATAGGCCTGCTTCAGAACGTTCGAGCCATAGCGGCTATAGGGCGCGTCCTTGCTCGCGGCCTGCTCCATGGCATGGAGGATCTGGCTGACCAGATGGCCGCCGCCGATCGCGTCGAAGGCGATGGTCGCGCCCGTGGCGGCGACCGCGTCCTGAAGCTGGACGAGAAAGTCGTCCCTGGAACTGTCCAGCACATATTCCGCGCCCAGATCCCTGAGGATCGCCACCTGCGCTTCATTGCGGACGATATTGACCAGCGGAATGCCGTCCTCCTGGCAGATGCGCACCAGCATCTGGCCCAGATTGGACGCGGCGGCGGTGTGGACGATCGCCTTATGCCCTTCGCGCTTCATGGTTTCGACGAAGCCAAGCGCCGTCAGCGGATTGACGAAGGCCGATGCGCCCTCCTCCGCGGTGACATCGTCGGGCAGAACCATGCAGCCGCTGGCGGCGAGCAGGCGATGTTCCGCGTACATGCCGCCGCCGATCATCGCGACCCGCTTGCCGAGCAGGGCCTGGGCTTCCGGTGCCTCGCCCGCGGCGATGACGGTGCCCGCGCCTTCATTGCCGATGGCTATGGAGTGGCCGACCCGCCCCGCAAGCGCGCGGCGCGCGGGATCGGGCATGCGGGCGACGATCCGGCCTTCGGCATAATCCGCATTTGCCACATCGGCGGAAGCGAACAGCAGCCCAAGGTCGGAGGGGTTGATCGGCGCGGCTTCCACCCGGACGAGCACCTGATCGCCTGTGGGAGCGGGGAGCGTTTCTTCGGCCAGTTCGACGATCAGGCGGCCGTCGTCATCCAGGGTCGAAAGCAGCTTGAGGCCGTGGGTGTCGCTCATGAAAACTCCCTTTTCAGGCTGAGGGGCGGTCGCTGTAGAATGCCGGAAACATCGCCTTGAGGGCGGCCAGCTTCGGCATGTCCCAACGCTGGATATAGGGATGCCGCGGGTTCTTCGTCAGGAAGTCCTGATGATGGCGGTCCGCATCCTGGAAGCCGGTGAAGCCTTCTATTCGGGTGACGATGGGATCGCGCCAGAGGCCCGATTGGCCGAGTTGGGCGAGATAGGCCCGGGCCGCCCTGTCCTGCCCTGCATTCAGGGGAAACAGCGCGCTGCGATATTGGGTGCCGTGGTCCGGGCCCTGATAGTCGAGCGTGGTCGGGTCCGCGATCACCGAGAAGAAGATGCGCAGCAACGTGCCGTAGCTGACCTGCCGGGGATCGTAGGTGACGCGAACGGCCTCGGCAAAGCCGGTATCGCCCTGGCTGACCTGTTCGTAATCGACCCTGCGGCCTCGCGGACCGCCTGCGAATCCGGAGACGGCGAGGCGGACACCCCTTACATGGGAGAAGACGCCTTCCACGCCCCAGTAGCAACCGCCCGCGAAGATGGCGGTTTCAAGCTTGCGGGCAGGGGCTGCGTCGACCGCCGGGGCGGGCGCGAGGACCGGCCGTTCGGCACGCAAAGGGGAAGCGACGGCCAGGGCCGCCAGAAAAGCAAGCGCGATGCCGTCAGCGCGCCGCATCGCTGGCGGCCGGGGCGGATGCAGCCATGGCGGGACTGGTGAGCGGCGGCGCGTCGCTGTTCGGCTGAAGCACGAAGACCCCGATAGCGCCGATCGCGAACCCGCCCATGAAGCGCAGGAACAGGTCGGATTTCAAGAAGGCCAACATGGCGTTCTTCCTTTCGGTCGTCTTGGTCGCCGCAAGCGGGCGGAAATGAATGTCGCGCGGCTTAGTCCCGGATGAACGCTGCGCCAGGGCAGTTTCGACCAACGTCCGATGTGGGACGATGGATGTCGGGCAAGGCCAGTTTCGGTTCGAAACGGGATATAGACCCCCGCTCTCCATCTGCAAGACGGCGCCGGAGAAATTTTCCGTTTCCGAAATGGAGGTGATGAGGGGAGGGGAAGGACGGACTTGGCGTCCGGTCCTTCCCTTCCAGCTTCGCTGGTCCCGCTCCAGGCTAAGCCCGGAGGGATTGAAGAGGGCTCACTTCAAAGCGGCGCAGGCTTCCTGGATACGGGTGCAGGCCTTGCGCAGCACCTCTTCCGAAGTCGCGTAGCTGATGCGGAAGGCCGGGGAGAGGCCAAAGGCGGCGCCGTGGACGGCGGCGACCTTCGCTTCGTCCAGGAAATAGCCGATCAGCGCTTCGTCGCTGTCGATCACCTGTCCCTTGGGCGTCGTCTTGCCGATCACGCCGCTGGCATCGGGATAGACGTAGAAGGCGCCCTCCGGCGTCGGGCAGTCCAGGCCCGGTGCGTCGTTCAGCATGGCGACGACCATGTCGCGGCGCTTCTTGAAGGCGGCGTTGCGCTCTTCCAGGAAATCCTGGTCGCCGGTCAGCGCCGCGACGGCGGCGGCCTGGCTGATCGAGCAGGGATTGCTGGTCGATTGCGACTGGAGCTTGCCCATCGCCTTGATGATCCATTCCGGGCCGCCGGCAAAGCCGATGCGCCAGCCCGTCATGGAAAAAGCCTTGGAGCAGCCGTTGACCGTCAGCGTGCGGTCGTAGAGGTCCGGGCAAACCTGCGCGATGGTGGCGAAGGGGGTCGGCGCGTACCAGACATGCTCATACATATCGTCCGTCATCACCAGCACATGGGGATGGCGCAGCAGCACTTCGCCCAGCGCCTTCAGCTCTTCGGCCGAATAGGCTGCGCCTGACGGGTTGGAAGGCGAGTTCAGCATGACCCACTTGGTCTTGGGCGTGATCGCGGCTTCCAGCTGGGCGGCGGTGATCTTGTAGCCCTGGCTTGCCGGCGCCTCGATGAAGACCGGCGTGCCGCCCGCGAAGTTCACGATGTCGGGATAGCTGACCCAATAGGGCGCCGGAATGATGACCTCGTCGCCCACGTCGACGGTCGCGACCAGCGCGTTGAACAGCGTGTGCTTGCCGCCCGAATTGACGCTGATCTGGCTGCGCTTGTAGATAAGGCCATTGTCGCGCTTGAACTTGAAGGCGACGGCTTCCTTGACGTCGGCGGTGCCGTCCACGTCGGTATAGCGGGTAAGGTTCTTGCGGATCGCCGCGATCCCCGCCTCCTTCACGAAATCGGGCGTGTCGAAGTCCGGTTCGCCGGCGGAGAGGCCAATGACGTCCACGCCTTCGGCTTTCAGGGCATTCACGCGCGCGCTCATCGCCAGGGTGGCGGAGGGCTGGATGCGACCGAGGGCTGCGGAAGTCTGGCTCATCATGACAATCTTTCTCTAGAATCCCCTAGGTCCGCGTGAAGCGGACGCGAGGCTCCTTAGTGTGCAACGAAAGAAGGGGCAACCGCCAGTTGGCTTCGGCTGGCCGTAACGGCAGATTATAGGGCCGGGAGGGAGGAAGATCTGCAATTCTTGCGTGCGGAAATGGGTTGCCCGTGCCCCTATAGCGCGCTGCGTTCAATCGTACGCAGGGGGCGCGCTCCAAGCTTTTGTTGTCGCATCCTTTCAAGCGCAAAGCCGGTTCCCACTTTTGCGCACGATGCTCTAGCGCACCAGCGACGCCGCCACCATGCCGCGCGCCGCATTGCCGATGAAGAAGCCGGTTTCCAGGTCGCGGGGGCGCAGGTCGGCCTCCACTGCCTCCCCCATGTCGAGCAGGCTGCGGCGCAGCACGCCGGGCAGCAGGCCGCGCGACAAAGGCGGGGTCAGCAGCTTGTCGCCGCGTTCGACGAAGATGGAGGAGAAGCTGCCCTCCGTCAGGAAGCCCTGTTCGTCCGTCATCACCACTTCATAGGTGCCGCCGCGCCGCAGGGCGTCACGGTAGAGCGAACGGTCGGTCGTCTTGTGCGCCAGCCGCGCATCGGCGGCGGGGGCGTTGCGGGGGACGAGCGCGACCTGCATGATCGCCTGCGGCCAGGTGCGGTGCTCGCGCACTTCGATGGCGATGGAGCCCCGGCGCGACACCAGCAGGCGAAGGCGGCTGCGCTCCCGCAGGCGGAAGGTCGCGGCCTGAAGCTCATTGCGCACATTATGGCGGTCGAAGGCGAAATCGAGCGCCTCCGCGCTGGTCTTCAACCGCTCCAGATGCAGTTCGAGCAATCTGATGCCCTCGACCGGATCGAAGGCCATGGTTTCGAGCAGATCGAACCGTCCGTCAGCCAATGCCATGGAAAATTGCAAACCCCTTATGCCGATCGATGATGGCGCGATGAATCAGGCCGGTGCGAGGAAGCGCCCCTTGGCCAGACATTCCGCCCATTCGGAAGCGACATCCGAATCCGCGACGATGCCCGATCCCAGACCCAGGCGTCCTTCCCTGCTGCCTTCTTCGACGCAAATGGTGCGGATGGCAACATTGAACGCGGCATCGCCCGAGGGATCGATCCAGCCCATGGAGCCGGTATAGACGCCGCGCGGAAAGGGCTCGACCGCGTCGATGATCTCCATGGCGCGGACCTTGGGCGCGCCGGTGATCGACCCGCAGGGGAAAAGGACGCGCAGCACGTCGACGGGCGACAGGCCGGGCAACAGCCGGGCCCGGACGGTCGACACCATCTGGTGGACGGTCGGATAGGTTTCGACCTTGAACAGGTCGGGCACGGTGACGGTGCCGGCGCGGGAGACGCGCGACAGATCGTTGCGCAGCAGGTCGACGATCATCAGATTTTCCGCCCGCTGCTTGGCATCCCGCTCCAGCCATTGCGCCAGTTCCGCGTCGCTGGCGAGATCGGGATCGCGGGGGGCGGTGCCCTTCATCGGGCGCGCGGTCAACTGGCCGCGGACATGGGTGAAGAACAGCTCCGGCGAAAAGGAGAGGATCGAATGTTCCCCGGTGCGCAGCACGCCGCCATAGCCCGCCTGCTGGCGCGGACGGATGGCGGCATAGAGCGCCATGAGATCGCCCATGAAATGCGCGGCGCAGGGGAAGGTCAGATTGACCTGATAGATGTCGCCGGCGCGGATATAGTCCTGAACCTGGGCGAAGGCGGCGCGATAGGCGGCCTCGTCGATCAGCGGCTGGAGCCGATCGACCCTGGCGCCCGCCGGGTCCGGCAACAGGCCGGTCATGGCGGCGGGATCGATCAGGCGCACCCCTTCGAACAGGCCGAACCAGAGCAGCGGCGTCTTCGGCCTGTCCTGCCGATGCCGTTCCGCCAGCGGGTGAAGGCGGTCCTCCAGCGCCAGCCCGGCTTCATAGGCGATGAAGCCTGCGGCGTGCAGCCCGGCTTCTGCCGCTTCGGACAGCCGGTCGAGCGCTGGCTGCACCTCCGCCAGCCGATGGGCGGCAATGACCGATACCGGATCGCGATAGAGGCGCGCGGGGGCGGGAGCCCGGGCACGGGCGTCGTCGAACAGGACGAAGGCTTCGGTCGGTCCCGGAAGGCGCATGGCCGCCCTCTTAACAGGCTTTGCGCGGCGCGGAAGCTCTAACAGGGCGCGGGCATGTTGCACGGGGCGCGCATTGGCCATAGGGGGAAAGGCCATGAACAAGGGATTGCCCCAGGATGATGCGGCGCGGCCGCTGCGGCCGGCGCTGGCGCTGGCGCTCAGGGGCCGTTGTCCCGCCTGCGGCGAAGGCCGGATGTTCGCCCGCTTCCTGAAGCCCAGTCCCGCCTGCCGCCATTGCGGACAGGCCTGGGACGCATCGCGGGCGGACGATTTCCCGGCCTATATCGTCATATTGCTGCTGGGGCACCTGCTCGTGCCGCTGATGATAGAGGTGAACGCGGCGCTGGATATTCCGCTGGGGGTGCAGGCGGCGCTATGGCCGGGCCTTGCGATCCTGCTTGCGCTGGCGATGATCCAGCCCGCCAAGGCGGCGGTCATCGCCTTCCAGTGGAGCCGCCGCATGGACGGCTTCCGCTAGAGCGGGTTACGATCGGTTGAAAATCGATGCGATCCCATCAGTCCGGACGGATGATGAAGTTGCGTTCCATCGCCTCCCGCAGGCTTTCGTCGATGGTGCGGCGCCCTTCCGAACCATGGGTCACGACGGTGGTGTCGGCGGTGGCGACGCATATGCCCTTCTGAAAGCCCGCCGAACTGATCGTCCAGCTCGTGCGTCCGATATGGCCGATCGCGCAGTGCACCTCGAACGGATAGGGAAAGTGGGATTCCTCGACGAAATTGAGGTTCACGTTCGCGACCAGCCAGCGCACCCCCTGTTCCTGCGGATGGCGGCCCAGATGATGGTGGAAGCGGATGCGGGCCGTTTCGAATATGCCGGAGATCGCCACATTGTTGATGTGGCCCATCGTGTCGATGTCCTGGAAGCGGGTGTCGATGCTGGTGACGAAACGATAAGCTTCCGGGCGGAGGCGCCAGGATTCGGGTTTGGCCATGTCCTGCTTGTCCTATGTCCTGTTTTCCTATGCTCTTAGCCCTTGGCGGCGGGGATGCAATCATCGGGTCGAAATTGATCGGACTGCGACCTTTATGACACAGGCGCGAAGCTTATCGTTCTGCTGAGGTAACGGATCGTTTCCGGGCGCGGCGGTGGACTTCCGCGCAGGTGCAGCATAGCTTCCGGGCCGGATTGTCGCGCATGGGGGTTTCGATGCAACGCTATAGTCGGCTGGCCATTTTCCTGCACTGGGCGATCGCTGCCCTGCTTGCCTTCCAGATTGCCGTGGGATGGGCGCTCGAGGATCTTGGCGCGCGCGGCTTCGCGCTGTTCCAGTGGCATAAGTCGATCGGCATCTCGATCCTGCTGCTGACCTTCGCCCGCATCGCCATACGTTATTGGAAGCCGCGTCCCGCGCCGGTCGAGCGCGGCTGGCAGGGCGCGCTGGCCAAGGCGGTGCATGCGGGCCTCTATCTGTTCATGCTGGGCGCGCCGCTCACCGGATGGGCCTTGGTGTCGACCGCGAAGGTGAAGGTGCCGACCTTGATCTTCGGCATCGTCCCCCTGCCTCATCTGCCCCTGCCCATGAGCGCGCATGATCTGGCCGAGGGCGGACACGCCCTGATCGCCTGGATCGGCATCGCGCTGTTCGTCCTGCACGTCGCGGGTGCGCTGCGGCATCATGTGCTGATGGGCGATGGGTTGCTGTGGCGGATGATGCCGGCGCGTTCGCCGCTGTTGCTGGCAGCCTTGCCCGCGCTGATCGCGGCGGGGTTCGTCCTTGGGCGCGCCGTCCTGCCAGCGCCCGCAGCGAAGGCGGTGGCTGCGCCGGTCCTGCCGGCGGCGGCCGAGGAGGAAGAGGAAATGCCCGCCAATGCCGCTGAGCCGGCCGCCAATGCCGTCAATGCCGCGGCCCCGGCCGAAGCCGGCAATGCGGCGGTCGCGGAAGAACCGGTGGGACCGCCGCCCGCCTGGACGGTGCAGCCCGGCGGGACCATCGGCTTTTCCGTCGGGAACAGCGGCGAGACGATCAGCGGCCGCTTCTCCAAATGGAGGGCGAAGATCGTCATGGACCCGGATCATCCGGACAGCGCGGACATCCGCGTGGAGATCGACCTGGCGAGCGCCAGCGTCGGGGACAGCTATAAGGACGGCATGCTGGCCGGGGACGAATTCTTCGGCGTGGCGGCGCATCCCAAGGCCGTCTTCACCGCAAGGGGCGCGGAGAAGACGGGGACGAACGGCTATCGCGCTTCGGGCACACTGAACCTCAAGGGGGTGAGCAAGCCGCAGAGCATCCGCTTCACCCTTTCCGGCACCGGCAAGGCGCGGAAGGTCTCAGGATCGGCCACCATCGCGCGCGCGTCCTTCGGCGTCGGCAATGGCGAGAGCAGCGCGGGACTGGATCCCAAGGTGTCGGTCAGCTTCGGGTTCAGTGCGCAAGCGGAATAAGCAGGCATGGATTTGGCGCCGCACTTCTGCCAAAGCGGCGTCATGGACAGGAGCACGGAAAAGCCAAGCGCGCGCATAGAGGACGGGGTCTTCCTGGGCTTCGTCCTCATCGTCTCGGTCGCCTTCGCGCTGGTGATCGAGCCCTTCTTCGCCGCCATATTGTGGGGCGTGATCGCCGCCATCCTGTTCGCGCCGGTCAACCAGGGGCTGATCGGCATGATGCCCCGGCACCGGAACAGCGCGGCGGCGCTGACGCTGTTGCTGATCGTCGCGCTGGTGATCGTGCCGGCGATCATCCTGGCCATGGCGCTGGTGCAGGAAGCGACCCTCTTCTACGCCAAGGTGCAAAGCGGCGAGATCAACTTCGCGCGGATGTTCGCGCAGTTCCAGGCGAGCCTGCCTGGCTGGGCCGCGGCCTTTCTCGACCGGCTGGGCATAACCAACTTCGCCGCCGTGCGCGAAATGCTGAGCGCCGGCGTCGCGTCGAGCTTCCGCACGGTCGCGACGCAGGCGCTGCAGATCGGGCAGAGCGCGTTCAGCTTCCTGATGGCGCTGGGCGTGATGCTGTACCTTACCTTCTTCCTGTTGCGCGACGGACCGAAGCTGGCGGCGATGGTGGACAGGGCCGCGCCGATGCGGACCGCGCATCGCCGGGCCCTGATCAATCAGTTCGTCGTCGTCACGCGTGCGACGATCAAGGGCAGCATCGTCGTCGCCATCGTCCAGGGGCTGATCGGCGGCGTGGTGTTCTGGGCGCTGGGCTTGCCGGGTGCGCTGCTCTGGGGCGTGCTGATGGGGGCGTTCTCGCTGATTCCGGCGGTCGGAACCGGGCTGATCTGGGTGCCGGTCGCCATTTACCTGTTCGTCACCGGGGCGGTGGCGAAGGGGCTGATACTCGCCTTTTGCGGCATGTTCGTGATCGGGATGGTGGACAATATCCTGCGACCGATACTGGTCGGGCGGGACACGCGGATTCCCGACTATGTGGTGCTGATCACCACGCTGGGCGGGATCGACCTGTTCGGGTTCAACGGCATCGTCATCGGGCCGGTGATCGCGGCGCTGTTCATCGCGACCTGGAACATCGTGACGAAGATGCGGACGGGGGCGGATGGGCTGGAGGGGCCTTTGACGGAATGATCAGGCGCTTCCCTTCAAGAAAGTGAAGGGCTTCGACATTTGAACGGAACAGGTGGCTCGTGAAAACGGCCCGAACGGAGCCTGGCTTCCGCGATCTATAACTCCTCCAGCGCGGCGCTGGCTTCCATCCAGCTTTCTTCCGCCGCTTCCAGTTTCCTTTCCAGGTCGGCGCGTTTCACCATCAGTTCGGTCATGGTCATCTTCGCCTCCGCGCCGGTCGCGCTTTTGGGGTCGAACAGCGCCTGGTCGATGCGGCTGCGTTCGGCGGTCAGCATGGCCATCTCCTTTTCCGCCTTGCTGACGGCGTTCTTCGCCGCCTTCTGCCGTTCGCGCCATTGCGCGGCGTTGCGCTTTTCCGCCTTGCGGTCGGTCTTCGGGGCATCGCCCCCCGAACCCCCATTGCCGCCATTGCCGTCAGCCTTGCGCAGGATGATGTCGGTATAATCCTCCAGGCTGCCGTCGAAGGGCTGGGCCGTGCCATTGTCGACCAGCACGAGGCGGTCGGCGACCAGTTCGATCATGTGGCGGTCGTGGCTGACGATGACCACCGCGCCCGAATAGTCGTTCAGCGCCTGCACCAGCGCTTCGCGGCTGTCGACGTCGAGATGGTTGGTCGGTTCGTCGAGGATCAGCAGATGCGGCGCGTCGCGGGTGATGAGGGCGAGGGCCAGCCGCGCCCTTTCCCCGCCTGACATGGAGCCGACCTTCTGCGTCGCGCGCTCGCCGGAGAAGCCGAAGCGGCCCAGCTGGGCGCGGACGGCGGCGGGGGTGGCGCCCTTCATCACCCGGCTCATATGTTCGAGCGGCGTGTCGCCGACGTCCAGTTCCTCCACCTGATATTGGGTGAAATAGCCGACATTCATCCTGGCCGAGGCGTTCATCGCGCCTTCCATCGGCTTCAGTTGCGCGGCGATCAGGCGGGCGAGCGTGGTCTTGCCATTGCCGTTGCGGCCCAGCAGCGCCAGCCGGTCGTCGGGGTCGATGCGCAGGTTCACCCGGCGCAGGACGGGCGTGTCGTTGTAACCGACCGCCGCCATGTCCATGGTGATGAGCGGCGGGCGCAGTTCGGGCGGGCTGGGGAAGCCGAAATGCAGCGTCGGGTCTTCGATGGCCGCGGCGATGGGCTGCATCTTCGCCAGCGCCTTGGCGCGGGACTGGGCCTGTTTCGCGGTGGAGGCGCGGGCGGAATTGCGGGCGACATAGTCCTGCAACTTCTCGCGTTCGGCCTGTTGTTTCGCGCGGGCGGCCTCCTGCTGCGCGAGGCGTTCGGCGCGCTGGCGTTCGAAGGCGTCGTAGCCGCCGGGATAGAGGGTGATCTTCCCGCCCTCCAGATGCAGGATATAGTCGACCACATTGTTGAGCAGATCGCGTTCATGGCTGATGACGACTACGGTGCCGCGATAGGCCTTGAGGAAATTTTCCAGCCAGAGCGTCGCTTCGAGGTCGAGATGGTTCGACGGCTCGTCCAGCAGCAGCAGGTCGGGGTTGGAGAAAAGCAGCGAGGCGAGGGCGACGCGCATCTTCCAGCCGCCCGAATAGCTGTCGAGGGGGCGGCCCTGCATTTCCTCGTCGAAGCCGAGGCCGACGAGGATGCGGGCGGCGCGGGCCGGCGCGGTATAGGCGTCGATGGCGTTCAGCCGTTCGTAGATATGGCCGGGGCGGTCGGGGTCTTGCGTATGCTCCGCCTCCGCCATCAGTTCGGCGCGTTCCCTGTCGGCGGCGAGGACGGTGTCGAAGGGGGTGGCCGTGCCCGACGGCGCTTCCTGCGCGATATAGCCGAGGCGCGTGTCGCGGGGCATGTCGCAACTGCCCTCGTCCGGGTCGATCTGGCCGATCATCACCTTCATCAGGGTCGACTTGCCCGCGCCGTTGCGGCCGATCAGGCCCACGCGGCTGCGCGGCGGCAGGGAAGCGCTGGCGCGGTCGAGAATAGTGCGGCCGCCGAGGCGCACGGTGATGCCGTTCAGGTTGAGCATGGAGGGGGCCTCTAGCAGAGGTGCGTGGGGTGGTGAAGGCGTTGAGGCGGAGTTTTGCAGACTGCCTCATGCCTGCGAAGTTCACGGCGTTGTGGCCGACGCATTTGCGTGGGTGCGGAGTGGTGGCGTTGATTTCGCAATAGGAGAATTTTTGCGGAATGGGTGTGCGGAAGATGCCCGCTTAGGGCGGGTGGAATGGGTTGAGGGTGGGAAAGAGCGTGAGGGCGCTATGCCATGGTCGGGGCCGTGTAGGACAGGGGTTTGGGCGGTGGGGGAGTCCATGTCCTTTGGGAGGCGTCAAGGGGAACGGGCAGGAGATGGGTCCCCGCCTTCGCGGGGATGACGGGAGTGAGGTGGGGATGACGGGAGTGAGATGGGGATGACGGGAGTGAGATGGGGATGACGGGAGAGAGATGGGGATGACGAAATGGGGAAAGAGGTGACGGGATCGGGATGGACGCGATCCGGGGTGGGGATGATGGTTTATTGGGGGAAAGCAGGCGTGGTTTCCGCCGCATAAAGCGTAAACTGGCTGTGGAGGCCGCCATTGGATGATTGCCCCAGCCAGAGGTCGAACAGGCCCGGTTCGGCGATGATCCTGCTGCCCGCGCCGACAAATTGCAGGTCGGTGCGGGACAGGGAGAAGCGCACCGTCCTGCTCTCGCCGGGGTCGAGGGTGACGCGCTGGATGCGTTTCAACTCGCGGATCGGGCGGGTACGGCTGGCGACGCGGTCGCGGATATAAAGTTGGACGACTTCGCTGCCCTTGCGGGTGCCCTTGTTGGTGAGGCGGGCGGTGATTTCGATGGCGCGGTCCCAGCGCAGCGCCGTGTCGGACAGTTTCAACCCTTCCAGCGTGAAATCGCTGTAGCTGAGACCGTGACCGAAGGGATAGCGCGCGCTGTTGTCGGTGGTGGCGTAGCGCGAGCGATATTCGGTGCGGTTGTCGATCACCGGGCGGCCGGTCGACTTGCGGTCGTAGAAGAAGGGTTCCTGCCCCGATTCCCAGGGGAAGCTGACCGGCAGCTTGGCGGACGGGTTCTCCTTGCCGAACAGGATGTCGGCAATGGCATGGCCGGATTCGGAGCCGAGGAACCAGGTCGCGAGGATCGCCTGCGCATTCGCCACCCCGTCATGCAGCGCCAGGGCGCGACCGTGGCGGAGAAGGACGATGACGGGCTTTCCGGTCGCGGCGACGGCATCGGCCAGCGCCTGCTGCACGACGGGGATTTCGATGGCGGTGCGGGACTGCGCCTCGCCCGACATGTCCTGCGATTCGCCCAGCGCCAGTATGACGATGTCCGCCGCCTTCGCCGTTTCCACCGCTTTGGCGACGCCCCCGTCGATGGGCGTCAATATGCCGCTGCCCGGCGCGACCAGCAATCTGGCCGGGTCCGGCATGGCGGCGCGCAGGCCGGTGGCGATGTCGATGCCCTTGCCCTTGTCGCCGTAAAAGGCCCAGGGGCCGTAGACATTCTCCCTGTCCTCGCCGAACGGGCCGATGAGCGCGATGGTCTGCGCCCGGGCGGGATTGAGCGGCAGGACGCCATCATTCTGGAGCAGCACGATGGAACGCGCCGCCGCCTCCCGCGCCAAGGCGCGATGGGCGGGGGTGGAGATGCGGGTCTTTTCCGCTTCCTCGTCCAGCGAGCGCCAGGGATTGTCGAACAGGCCGATGGCGGTCTTGACGTAAAGGATGCGCCGGACGGCGACGTCGACCGTTTCCATCGGCACCGCGCCGCTTTTCACCAGATCGGGGATGTGGCGGATGTAAAGGCCGCTCTGCATCGACATGTCGACCCCGGCCAATATGGCGAGGCGGGTGGCGTCGCGCTCATCCTCGGCATAGCCGTGGGCGATCAGTTCCTCGTCCGCCGTATAGTCGGAAAAGACGAAACCGCGGAACTTCATCTCGCCGCGCAGCGTGTCGGTGAGCAGGTCGCGGTCGGCGGTGGCGGGCACGCCGTTGATCTCGCTGAACGCCGCCATGGTGGTGAGCGCCCCCGCCGCGAAGGCGGCGCCGAAGGGCGGCAGATGGGTTTCGCGCAGCGTTTCGTCGCTGATGTCGACGCTGCCATATTCGAGGCCCCCGGCGACGGCGCCATAGGCGGCGAAATGCTTGGGGCAGGCGAGCAGGGAATCGTCGCGGCGCAGGTCGCGCCCCTGAAAGCCGCGGACGCGGGCGGCGGCGAAGAGGCCGCCCAGAGCGACATCCTCCCCGGCTCCCTCGACCACCCGGCCCCAGCGCTGGTCGCGGGCGACGTCGACCATGGGGGCAAAGGTCAGGTGCAGGCCGGCCGCCGTCGCCTCCACCGCCATGGCGCGCGCCGTGCGTTCCGCCAGCGACGGATCGAAACTGGCGGATTCGGCCAGGGTCACGGGGAAGATCGTCTTCAGGCCGTGGATGACGTCGCCCGCGAACAGCAGCGGAATGCCGAGGCGGCTTTGTTTGAGCGCGATCTCCTGCGCGCGGCGCGCGCCCGCTACGCCGATGCCGTTGAACAGGCAGCCGACCCGGCCCTTGCGGATTTCGTCGGCAAGCTGCCTTTCATTCTGGATGCCGACCTGCGGATTGGGGGGATTATAGGGGCGGAAACTGTCGGCCAGGCAGGTCATCTGCCCCGCCTTCTCCTCTATGGTCATGCGCGCGATCAGATCGTCCACGCGCTCCACCTCCGTCGCGGCAAGGGCGCGGCGGGGCAGGGGAAGGGTCAGGAAGCCGGCAAGGGCGGCGGTCAGGACGGCGCGGCGGGTCGCGGGAGGAACTGGGGTCATCAAGGGGAGCGTAACAGATTCCGGATGAACCGCACTTATCCCGTCAATGCGCGCAGGAAAGCAAGCTGTGGAGAGATGGGATGAGCCCTGAAGCGGATCAATTCGGCCCGGCGGCGGCGTCCGCGGCCAGCGATGGTGGACAGGGCTGGATTCGAACCAGCGTACGGGAAACCCGGGCAGATTTACAGTCTGCTGCCTTTAACCACTCGGCCACCTGTCCAGTCGCCTAACCGGCGTCGGAGGGTGCCCCGACCGGCTGGAGGGCGCTCCAATGGCGAAAGGAGACTTGCCTGTCAATGGCCCAATGTGAAAAGAGCGCTTCCCATGAAAAGAGGAAATCGCACCGGAAAGGCCAAAGGGACCTTTCCCCGCTTCTATGGACGGCATGCCGTCATCGCCGCGCTCGCCAATCCGGACCGGGTGGTGCGCAAGATATGGGGGACGAGGGAGGCGCTGAACGCGCTCGACCTGCCGCCCGTCTTGCCCATCGTCTATGCCGACGGCGCCGATCTGGGCCGCATGGTGCCGTCGGACGCGCCGCATCAGGGGATCGTGGCGGAGGTGGAGCCGCTGGACGATGTCTGGCTGGGCGACGTGCTGGAGGCGGGGCGGGACGATAACAGGCCCGTGCTGGTGCTGGACCAGGTGACGGACCCGCATAATGTCGGCGCGATCCTGCGGTCCGCCGCGGCGTTCGACGCGCTGTGCATCGTGACGCAGGACCGCCATGCGCCGCCCGAATCGGGGGTGCTGGCGCGCGCCGCGTCGGGCGCGCTGGAGATCGTGCCCTGGGTGCGGGTCGTGAACCTTGCCCGGGCGCTGGATGAGATCGCGGAAGCCGGTTACTGGCGCATCGGGCTGGACGGCGAGGCGGAGCAGACGCTGGGCGAGGCCATCGGCACGTCCCGCGTCGCGCTGGTGCTGGGGGCCGAGGGCGAAGGGCTGCGTCACAACAGCATGGCGCATTGCGACATTTTGGCTAAACTGCCGATCAGCCCGCGCATGGAGAGCCTGAACGTCTCCAATGCGGCGGCGATCGCCCTCTACGCGGCTGCCAGCCGGTAGCGGCCGGGGCCACGGACGACAGGGGGTTCGATCGTGACGGTCTTTCTGCGCTCGGCCGCCGTGCTGGCGGCCAGTCTGCTGCTCTCCGCCTGCCTGGTGACGCCGGGCAGGTTCGATTCCACGCTCGACATCCGCGCCGACCGGAGCTTCAGCTTTACCTATAAGGGCGAGATACTGGCATCGGACATGGGCAAGGGCCTGGGTTCGATGCCGGGCAATGACGATCCGATCGACGGCGCGACGCCCAGGGACCAGCAGAGCAGCCTGCGCACGGCGCTCCGGTCCGGGACGCAGGGCAAGGCCGAGGAGCGTTTCGACGTCAAGGACGACAAGGGCGACGAGCAGCAGATGCAGGCGATCGCGGCGGCGCTGTCGAAGGAGAAGGGCTTTCGGTCGGCCCGCTACATGGGCAATCGCCGGTTCGAGATCGACTATGCGATCAGCGGCCGGCTGACCCACGCCTTCCTTTTTCCCTTCAACAGCGACGCGCAGATCGTGCTGCCCTTCGTGGCGGTGGAACTGCGTGGGGAAGACCGGGCGCGGGTGAAGGCGCCGGGCTATTCCAACGGCTATGACAAGAGCCAGAACCCGATGGGCGGCAATGGCGGCGACGATGCCGCCAAGGCGCTGGACGGCACCTTCACCCTCACCACCGATGCGGAGATCGTCAGCCAGAACCAGGAAGACGGCGCGCAGGACATGGCGCAGGGGAAACGGATCGTCTGGAAGATCACGCCGCTGACCGGCGAGGCGCCGGCGGCCACGCTGAAGTTCAGGCCCTAGGCTCAGCACCCATTTCGGGCGGGTTCGCGTCGAGGCCGTGCCCGACGGCGGGCTCGCAACCAGGAGCCGGCCGTCACCAAAAGGTCGTAGCCGCCGCCATCGCGCCCGCGCCGGCCATCCCCGCCAGCAAGGCCACGAGCATATAGCGCCAGCCGCTGCCCACCCGGATCAGCCTGACCTCCGTCAGGGGCGGCGGAGGGGGGGCGCCGCCCTTTTCCGGAAAGGCTTCCTCGATCCGCTTCACAAGGCCCGGCAGGCGCTGCAAGATCCGGACATTCTCGATCAGCGCGTCGGCGGCCTTCGCCTCCGGCCCCAGTTCGGCGCGCAGCCATTCCTTCACATAGGGGCCGCTCGTCTCCCACAGGTTGATGTCGGGGTCGAGCGCGGTCGCGACGCCCTCCACCATCACCATCGTCTTCTGGAGCAGCAGCAGGTGCGGCTGGGTCTGCATGTCGAAATCGCGGGTGATGGCGAACAGGCCGTCCAGCATGCCGCCGACCGACAGTTCGCGCACCGGCTTGCCCCGCATCGGTTCGCCCACGGCTCTGAGCGCGGTGGCGAATTCCTCTACATTGTGATGGCCCGGCACATATTGCGCCTCGAAGTGAATTTCCGCCACGCGGCGGTAATTGCCGGTGATGAGGCCGTAGAGGATTTCCGCCAGCCACATCCGCGCGCGCCGGTCGATGCGGCCCATGATGCCGAAGTCGATCGCGACGATGTCGCCATTGGCGGTGACGAACAGGTTCCCCTGATGCATGTCGGCATGGAAGAAGCCTTCGGCGATCGCCTGGCGCAGGAAGGCGTTGACCAGCCTTGCCGCGATTTCCTTCACATCATGGCCGGCGGCGATCAGCGCGTCCCGGTCGGAGATCTTGACCCCGTCGATCCACTCCATCGTCATGACCTTGCCGGTCGTGCGGTCCCAGTCGATGGCGGGCACGCGATAGCCGGGCATGGCCTCCATCGCCTCGCCCAGTTCCGAAGCCGAGGCCGCTTCCCGCCGCAGGTCGAGTTCGCGCGCGGTCCAGCGCTTCATGTTGGCGATGACGAGGCGGGGGCGGAGGCGGGCCACTTCGCCGCCCAGCATCTCGACATGGGCGGCGGCCCATTCATAGGTCTGGATGTCGCGATTGAACTGGTCGATGACGCCGGGGCGGATCACCTTCACCGCGACATCGCGCCCGTCCGTCGTCACCGCGCGGTGCACCTGCGCGATGGAGGCGGCGCCCACCGGCACCTCGTCGAAGCGGCTGTAGAGCGTTTCCAGCGGCCGCCCGAAGCTCTGCTCCATCTGCGCGCGGATGGTGGCGAACGGCACGGGGGGCAGGGCGTCCTGCAGGCGCAGCAGGTCGTTCGCCGCATCCTCCCCCACCAGGTCGGGGCGCGTCGCCAGCGTCTGGCCCAGCTTGATCGCCGCCGGGCCGATGGACTGGAAGGCGTCGGCATAGCGTGGCTGCCGGGGCACCCGCGCGCCCAGCCGCGCCACCCGCACCAGCCGCCGCACCGGCGTCGGCGTCAGCGGATCGCGCTCGATCCCGGTCAGCGCGCCATGCCGCGCCAGGGTGCGGCCCCATTTCAGCAGCCGCCAGATATGCGTGAGGTGGGAAGGCATCGCTATTTATGCCCTTCCCCTGCGGGAGAAGGACGTGACGGGCGCCCCATCAGATTTTCCACCCGCTATGGATCGCCACCAGCCCGCCCAGGATCGGTTCCACCTTCGTCTGCACGAAGCCGGCGTCGCGGATCATCCGCTCGAACGCCGGCATGGGGGGGAAGCGGCGGATCGATTCGATCAGATAGCGATAGCTGTCCTCATCGTCGGCCAGCAGCTTGCCGAGCCTGGGCACCAGCCGGTGCGAATAGACGTCATAGACGTCGGAAAAGCCCGGCCATGTCGTGGTGGAAAATTCCAGGCAGAAGAAGCGCCCGCCGAACTTCAGCACCCGATGCGCCTCGCGCAGCGCCCTGTCGACATGGGTCACGTTGCGGATGCCGAAGGCGATCGTATAGGCGTCGAACGCCCGGTCCGCGAAGCTCAGCTCCTCGGCATTCTGCTCCGACCAGATGAGGCCTTCCAGCCCCTTCTTCCTCGCCCGATCGACGCCCACGGCCAGCATTTCGGGATTGATGTCGGAAACCGTCACCCGCGCGCCATGGCGATGCATGCGGAAGGCGATGTCCCCGGTGCCGCCCGCCATGTCCAGGATAAGCTCGTCCCGGCGCGGCTTCACCCGGCTGACGAACTGGTCCTTCCAGAGCCGATGCGCGCCGCCCGACATGGCGTCGTTCATCAGATCATATTTGGACGCCACATTGGAGAAGACGGCGCGGACCATCCCCTGTTTTTCGGCGGCTTCGACATCGCGATAGCCAAAGGAAGCGGTTTCACTCATGGGCGCACGCTCTAGAGCATTTTTCCGGGGAGAGGAAACCTCCGAGATCGGGTAAAATGTCCATGGCGCGCCGCATGCGGCAAGAGGCCTGTTGCCGGGCGGTCCGGGGCGCTCCATAGAGGGCCATGCCCGAACTTCCCGAAGTCGAAACCACCGTCGCGGGCCTGCGATCGGTCCTGCAGGGCTCGCTCCTGACGCGGGTCGAGCCGCGCCGCGCCGACCTGCGCTTTCCGATACCCGTCGACCTGCGCCAGCGGCTGACCGGCGCCACCGTCACCGGCCTGTCGCGCCGCGCCAAATACGGCCTGATCGACACCGACCGCGGCGACACGCTGATCTTCCACCTCGGCATGTCGGGCCGCTGGCGAATCGATCCGGCGGAGATCGGGCCGCATGACCATCTGTTGATCGGGACCGGGGGAGGGCGGCTTCTGTCGCTCAACGACCCGCGCCGCTTCGGCTCGCTCGACCTGGTCCGCAGCGAGGCGTGGGAGGCCCATAACCCCTTCACCCGCATGGGACCCGAGCCGCTGGGGCCGGATTTCACGGCCGATGCGCTGGCCGCCGCGCTGAAGGGCAAGGCGGCGTCGATCAAGGCCGCGCTGCTCGACCAGCGCATCGTTGCCGGGCTGGGCAATATCTATGTCTGCGAGGCGCTCCACATGGCCGGCATCGCCCCGACGCGCGAAGCGGGCCGGATCGGCCGCGCCCGCCTCGCCCTGCTGGTCGACGCGATTCGGGAGGTGCTGACCGCCGCCATCGCCGCGGGCGGATCGACGCTGCGCGACTATGCCCGGCCCGACGGCGAACTGGGTTATTTCTCCAAGCAATGGCGGGTCTATGGCCGCGAGGGGGAAGCCTGCCATTGCGGCACGCCCGTCAGGCGCCGCGTGGATGGGGGCAGATCGACCTTTTTCTGCCCGAAATGCCAGAAATAGCGGGGCGCTCAGCGGTTGACGCAACCCCTGTTCCCCTGTAAGGGGCGCACCTTCACGAGAGCCGGTTGGGGATTCCGACGGGCTCCTTCACGAGATTTGACGAGAACCGAGGACAGTAAATGGCCAATACGCCGCAAGCCAAGAAGCGCATCCGCCGCAACGCCCGCCGCGCCGAGATCAACGGCGCCCGCATCAGCCGGATTCGCACCCTGGTGAAGAAGGTCGAAACCGCCCTCGCCGCCGGCGACAAGGCTGCCGCGACCACGGCGCTTCAGTCGGTCCAGCCGGAACTCGCCCGCGGCGTCGCCCGCGGCGTGCTGCACAAGAACACCGCGGCCCGCAAGTTCGGCCGCCTGACGAAGCGCGTCAGCGCGCTCGGCTAAGACCCAGCCACTTTCCAGCTCGTCGGTCAGAACAGGCCCGCCCCGCAGTCGATGCGGGGCGGGCTTTTTCATGTTTCATTCACCAAAAGGTCATTTTGGAGGAAGCCCCGATTTCCGGCGATTCTCCTTCGATTCGAGAGGGGTGACGGTTCGGAGAAGGTAATAATATATTGAAATTGCTGGATAATTTTTCAAACCGGCCTTTTCTGCGGGGTTTGCCGAGTCAACGGCTTTATTTCACATTTTTGACTGGCAGCGCCCTTGATCCGGCGAAGCAGGCCTGTCTATTTTGATCCTCCGGCCGCCACTCGAATCGAATTTCCGGCGGTCATCAGATGGTTGGTTGATGCACGAGATTCGGGAAGGCGGGGCTTTTCCGGAACGGGTCTCTGCGTCGCATCGCCCCTGCCTATGGGGTGCAGTTGATGGGGGTCGACTGTTTATGAAGGATATTACGGCAGTGATTGGAAGTTTGAGCGGTCTCGACACGCAGCAGAATGCGCGCCTGGAGACTGCCTGGGCGACCATTCGCGCCGGGCTGCGCCGCGACATCGGCGCGCGCATGTTCGACCAGTGGCTGAAGGCCGCGCAACTGGGCGATTATTGCCCCGAATCGCAGACGCTGGACCTGTTGTTCGCTTCCGACTTCACCGCCAATTTCGTGTCGGGCCAGTTCGGGGATCGGCTGCGCATGGCATGGCGCTGCGCCGGCGCCGGCGTGCGCGAGGTGCGCCTGCGCCGCGCCCCCAATGCGGTGGGGCCCCGGGTTCTGGAACTGCCGCCGGCCGAGGCCCTTGCCGTGGACGACGGCGGGGTGGCGGACGATCAGGCCCCCGCATCCAATTTCCAGCCGCGCCACAGCTTCGACCAGTTCGTGACCGGCGAGACCAATCATCTCGCCTTCTCCGCCGCGCAGGCCATGGCGGGCAGGAGCCAGCCGCGTTTCAGCCCGCTTTTCATCCATGGCGGCACCGGGCAGGGCAAGACCCATCTGCTCCATGCCATCGCCCAGGGCTTCTCCGCGCATTCGCCCTCGGCCCCCGTGCTCTACATGTCGGCCGAGCGGTTCATGATGGAATTCGTGAACGCGATGCGGGCGAACGAAACGATGATGTTCAAGGCGCGGCTGCGCGCGGCGCGGCTGCTGCTGATCGACGACATCCAGTTCATCGCCGGCAAGGGTTCGACGCAGGAGGAGTTTCTTCACACGATCAACGACCTGATCGATTCGGGCGCCCGCATCGTCGTGACCGCCGACCGTGCGCCGCAGATGCTGGACGCGATCGATGCGCGCATCCTCTCGCGCCTCGCCGGCGGGCTGGTGGCCGACATCCGTCCCGCCGGGCTCGACCTGCGCCTCGCGATCCTGGAGGCCAAGCGCGCCATTGCGGGCGACCCGCCGGTTCCGGACGCGGTGGTCGATTTCCTGGCGCGGTCGATCCGTTCCAATGTGCGCGAGTTGGAAGGCGCCTTCAACAAGCTGATCGCCTATGGCCAGCTTACCGGCCGATCGATCGACCTGGAGTTCGCGCAGGCGATGCTGGCGGACGCGGTGCGGGCCAATGCCCGCCGCATCACCGTCGACGAGATCCAGAAGGCCTGTGCCGCGCATTACAAGATCGACGCGGCGGAAATGCGTTCCAAGCGCCGGGCGAGGGCGGTCGCCCGTCCGCGCCAGGTGGCGATGTATCTGGCCAAGAAGATGACGCCGCGTTCTTTGCCCGAGATCGGCCGTATCTTCGGCGGGCGCGACCATAGCACCGTGATCCACGCGGTGCGCACGATCGAGGAATTGCGGCAGAGCAATCCGGACATAGACGCGGACATCCGCGCCCTGCAGCGCCAGTTGGAAGGCTGACAGGCGGGCGGCTTTGGATTAGAGCCAATCGACATTCAGATGATGACGAGCCGAAAATGGTGGTTTTCCGTGACCCGGAGCGCAGCGTACTCAAGGTACGTGAGCACCGGAAGCACGGAAAAGCGTCATTTGCAGGCCGTCAGGGCTGAATGTCGATTGGCTCTAGGCTTCGCGCCATGATCCGACAACTCGCCCTGTTCCTGGCCGCCCTCTTCTCCCTTGCTCCCGCCCTAGCCCAGAGCCCTGCTGCTGCGCCGCCGCCTGCCGATGTGCGGGTTGCGCTCGACACCGGCGCCGGCGGCATCCTGATCGCGGTGCATGTTGCGCAGGCGCCGGCGACGGCGGCGAATTTCCTGCGCTATGTCGATCAGAAGCGGCTGGACGGCGCCAGCTTCTACCGCGGCGTCGGTTCGGCCGACTATGGCTTCGTGCAGGGCGGGGCGCAGAACGATCCCAAGCGCATCCTGCCGCCGGTCAAGCATGAGCCGACCAGCCAGACCGGCCTTACCCATGATGATGGCGCGCTTTCCATGGCCCGCTATGCGCCCGGCAGCGCGACCGGGGATTTCTTCATCGTGCTGGGCAAGATGCCCGGCATGGACGCGCATCCCGAAGCGGCGGGCGACAATCAGGGCTTCGCCGTCTTCGCCCATGTGATCGAGGGAATGGATGTCGTGAAGACGATCCTCGCCGCCCCCAAATCCCCCACCGCCGGCGAGGGCGTGATGAAGGGGCAGATGCTGGAGCAGCCGGTGACGATCCTGACGGCGCGCCGCCTTCCCTGACCTTGGCCCTGACCTTGGCCCTGAGCCGGGCTCCTGCTCTTGCGGCAGCGCGGCTGGCCTGATGCCGCTGCATCGTTAACCATATTCGCCGGGCCGCCTCCAATGAGGGATGCCCTGCGCGGTCGGCTCTATGCCTTGCCGCTTTCCCCTTTAAGGTTCAGCTTTTTGCGGAGAGCAAGCCATGCAGGTCGACAGCAACGACACCCTGTCCGAACGGGCGGAGCTTCACTTTCTCGCGGCGCTGGTCGATGAACTGATGCGCAAGCTGCTTCATTCCGGCGTGCTCAGCCAGGCCCAGCTCAACGAGATCGAGCAGCAGGTCTCCCATCGCGTCGGGCACAGCCCCCGCGCCTGGTAGGCCTGTTCTGCCGAGGCCGCTTGCGATAGCATCGTGGGATGCGCGTCCTCACGGCACTCCTCCCCCTTGCGGCCTTCCTGGCCGGGCCGGCCTGGGCGCAAGCCTCCGAGCGGGCGGGGCATTATTATCTGCGCGGCGTGATGGAGACGGGGTCCGAACTGATGCTCCATCCAGACGGCCGCTTCCAATGGTATCTGGTCTATGGCGCGCTGGACCTGTTCGCGGAGGGGCGGTGGGCCGAGAGGGACGGGGCCGTCATCCTCACTGCCGAAAGGACGAAGGACGTGCCCGAACCCGGCTTCCGAACGCTTGTCCTGAAAGTCGAGGACAGGTCGCTCGTCCCGCCCGATGGCCGCGGCGCCGATGTCAGGCCCGCCGACGACAGGGACTGACCCCGACTGCATGTCGGCCGTTCTTCAGGGGGCGCTGCGTTGAAGCGGGCGCCGGTCGCGCGCTCCGGGTCCTGTCGTCGCATGCTTTCAGGCGGAAGCCGGTTCCCGCCCTTCGCCGGGGTCGGGACAGGCCTTTATGCACGATGCTCCCTAGCGGACCGCCGGTTCCAGCAGGCGGATCGTTCCCGCGTCGGCGTCGATTTCCGCCCGGCAGCCCACCGGCAGGCTGAACTGGCTGGCGACATGCCCGAACAGCGCGCCCTGGAAAGCGGGGACGCCAAGGGGCGCCAGATGCTGCCGCAACACCTCCGCCAGGGTGAACCCGCCATAGGAGGCGCCGCCGGGACCGCAATCGGTGCACTGCCCGAACACCACGCCCGCCACCCTGCCCAGAAGGCCGGCCAGCGCCAATTGGGTCAGCATCCGGTCGATCCGATAGGGCTGCTCGCTCACATCCTCGATGAACAGGATCGCGCCGTCGAAATCCGGCAGCCACGGGGTTCCCATCAGCGTCGAAAGCACGGTCAGGTTTCCGCCCAGCAGCCGCCCGCTGGCCTTTCCGCCCCGGAAGGTCAGGATGCGCCCGCTGCGCTGCACCAGCCGGTCCTCATGCCCGTCCGGATTGGTCATCAGCGGCGTTGCTCCATCGAAGGCGACGGCGCGGAAGGCATCCCAGGAAAAGCGCGGCCAACTGCTGGCCGCATTGGGCCCGTGGATGGTGACGAAGCCAGCCCGCGCCGCGAAGGCGAGATGCAGCGCGGTGATGTCGGAAAAGCCGATCAGCAGCTTGGGATTGGCCCTGATCTTCGCGAAGTCCAGATAGGGCAGGATGCGCGCGCAGCCCCATCCGCCCCGGGTGGCGAAGACGGCGCGCACCTGCTGATCGGCGAACATGGCGTTGACGTCGGCTGCGCGGTCGGCATCCGTCCCGGCCAGATAGCCGTAGCGTTCGACCAGATGCCGGGCGGGCCTGGGCACCAGCCCCATGGCGACGATCGTTTCCTTGACCAGATCGAGGTCGAAGCTGTCGTCGGTAAAGCCCGCCGGCTCGATCAGGCCCACGCTGTCGCCGGGGCGCAGCCGGGGCGGCTTCACCACGCCCGCAAGGGGCGCGGCCGAAAGCCCGGGAGCCGCCATCGCAGCGCCCAGCGCGGCCATCAATGCCCGCCGGTCCAGCCTCAAAAACTGCTTCCATTCTTGCGGCGGTAGCTGCCCTCGACCCACTGCATGTCGATGTCGGGATAATGCGCATCGCCCAGCGGAACGCGCCCGACGACCAGGAAGGCGCAATCCTCGCCGCTTTCATTCACCAGATGATGGCCATTGGGATCGCCCTTCGGGAAGGAGGCCATGTCGCCGCCGTGCAGCGCCGTTCGGCTTCCTTCCTCGATCAGCATCGCTTCGCCGCTCAGCATGACGAGGAATTCGTCCTCATCCTCATGCCAGTGCCGTTGGGAGGATGCGGCGCCGGGCTTCAGAACCACATGGCTGATGCCGAAATCGGAAAGGCCGGTCGCCGGTCCCAGCCTGCGCACCCATCGCCCCGCTACCGCATCCGCATATTCGGGCGGATAGCCCGTCCGATCGGTCTGTTCGATGGCGGCAAGGTCGATCCTGGGCATGACATATCCTCCTGCCGGCGTTGGCGCCGGCGGTCCCGCCAGCTTCAAAATGCGCGCTGTGCACCACCGCATTTTGCGAGCCGCGCCTGTTCCAGCCAGCTTCAAAATGCACGTCGGCCTGCACGCATTTTGCGAGCCGCTGACTGTTTCAGCCAGCTTCAAAATGCTCTAACGCAACCCCATGAACAAGACCAGCGCCGATGCAAACCCGATCGACATAGCCGAGAAGCTGATCGCCTGTCCCTCCGTCACGCCGGCCACGGGGGATGTCTTCGCCGTGCTGGAGGCGATGCTGAAACCGCTGGGCTTTACCGTCGACCGCTTCCTGGCGGGGGAGGCGCCGGACGGCCCGGTGGAAAATCTGCTGGCATGGCGGACGACGGGGCCGGGCAGGCATTTCGCCTTTGCCGGGCATCTGGATGTGGTCCCGCCGGGCAATGGCTGGGCGAGCGATCCCTTCCGGCCGGAGGTGCGCGGCGAGTTGCTCTATGGGCGCGGCGCCGTCGACATGAAGGGCGCCATCGCCGCCTATGTCGCCGCCCTGCACCACCTGCCCGAAGACCTGCCCGGCACGATCAGCCTGATCATCACCGGCGATGAGGAAGGCGCGGCCGTGCATGGCACGCTGGCCCTGATGGAGCGGATGGCCGCCCATGGGCTGCGTCCCGACCTTTGCCTGGTGGGCGAGCCGACCTCCTCGCAGCGGCTGGGCGACGTCATCAAGATCGGCCGGCGCGGATCGGTCAACATGTGGATCCATGTCGACGGCGTGCAGGGCCATGTCGCCTATCCGCATCTGGCCGACAATCCGATCCCGCGCCTGATCCGCATCCTGTCCGCCATCGATGCGCTGGTGCTGGACGAGGGCAATGACTGGTTCCAGGCGAGCAATATCGAGATCACCAATCTGGATGTCGGCAATCCGACGACCAACGTCATCCCCGCCGCGGCGCAGGCGCGCATCTCGATCCGTTTCAACAATGAACATGGCGGCGCGGAACTGGTCGACCGCATCACCGCCATCGCCGCGGCCGAAGGGGGCAGGGTGGAAGCGAAGATCAGCGGCGAACCCTTTCTGACGGAGCCGGGCATGCTGTCGGACATGGTCGCGGGCGCGATCCGGGACGTGACGGGGGTGGAGGCGGACCTGTCGACCACGGGCGGCACGTCCGACGCGCGCTTCCTCTCGCGCCTGTGCCCGGTGGTGGAATTCGGCCTCAACAATGCGACCATGCACAAGCTGGACGAGGCGGTGGCGCTGGCCGACCTGCGCGACCTCACCGAAATCTACCGGCTGGTTACGGCGAAGGCGCTGGCGAGCTAGGGCATCGTGCGCAAAAGTGGGAACCGGTTTTGCGCCTAAAAGGATGCGGCAATAAAAGCTTGGAGCGTTGCGCGGAACGGCCTGTCCCGGTCCTGTCGAACGTTAGGAATCCGGTCAGGACGGAAGGGAATGAAATCCCGCCCCATGAGGAGCGGGATGCGCATGGCCATCCGCTTCAGACGGAGCGATGCCGGACCAGCGGCGCTGGCGCGGCGAAGCGGGCGAGATAATCCTCCTCCCCCATGGGCCGGGCCAGATGATAGCCCTGGAACAGCGTGCAGCCGATCACGCGCAGCATTTCCATCTGCGCCTCTGTCTCCACCCCCTCGACCACCACTTCCATGCCCAGTCCCTGGATCAGCCCGACGACGGCGCTGCAGATCGTGCGCGCTTCGGCGGAAACGGCGATGTCGCGGACGAGCGACCGGTCGATCTTCACCCGGTCGACCGGCAGTTCGCGCAGCCGCGAGAGGTTGGAATAGCCGGTCCCGAAATCGTCGATGGCGATGCGCACGCCGTCGCGCCGCAGGGCACGGATCTGGTCCAGCGTCCGCGATTTCATCTCCATCGCGAGCGATTCCGTGATCTCCAGTTCCAGCATGATCGCCGGCGCCCGATGCGCGTCTATCGCATGGCGCAGGCGCATGAAGAAGTCGGCCTGCCCCAGTTCGCGGGAGGAGATGTTGATCGCGATCCGCTGCCTCACCCCGGCCTGCGCCCAGCGCGCCGCCGTTTCGCACACGCGGCTCATGACCCAGTCGCCCAGCGCCACGATGGCGCCGCTTTCTTCCGCAATCGGCACGAAGGAGCCGGGCATCACCAGATCGCGTTCCGGATGCACCCAGCGGATCAGCGCTTCGGCGCCGATCGCCCGGCCGCTGGAAATTTCGATCTGCGGCTGGAATTCGAGGAGGAACTCGTCCCGTTGCAGGCCCAGCAGCAGGTCGCGCTCCAGCTCCGCGCGGTCGGCGGCTTCCAGCGCCAGTTCGGTGGTGAACATCTCGGCCCGGTTACGGCCCTGATGCTTGGCATGATACATGGCGATGTCCGCCGATCGCAGCAGCGCGGGCAGCGTGTCGCCATGTTCGGGATAGCAGGCGACGCCGATGGACGCGCCCAGGTCGATATGCTGGCTGCCGAGGTCGAAGCGTTCGCGCAGCGCGAACTGGATGGCGCGGGCAATGCGGCCCGCCGTGTCGAGATCGGGCATGCTGGGGACGAACAGGGTGAATTCATCGCCCGCCAGGCGGCCGATCAGGCAATCGCCCGCGCCCGCGCTGGCCTGCGCCATGGCGACTTCGCGCAGGCGGCCGGCAACGCGCGCCAGCAATTGGTCGCCCGCCGCATGGCCCAGCGTGTCGTTCACGCCCTTGAACCCGTCCAGGTCGATGAAGAACAGGGCCGCAAGCCCTTCTTCGCTGCGTTCCGCCAGCAGCCGTTCGACCTGCCGGCAGAAGCTGGCGCGGTTGGGAAGGCCGGTCACCTGATCGAACAGCGCGAGCGCCTGAACATGGTCCAGGTTCGTGCGGACCTGGCTGAACAGGCTTTCCATCGCCACGGAAAGGTCGGGCAATTCCCGGCCTATGTCCCGCGGCACGGCGGATTGCAGGTCGCCATGGGCCGCCGCCAGCAGGCGTTCGGTCGCACCGTCGATGGCGCTGGCAGTGGTGGCCACGGTACGGCGGGCGGAGGCCCAGCTGAGCGTGCCGCACAGGATCGCGATGATGAGGGAGCGGCCGATGCCGTCCATGTCGGTCGCCTGCCCCTGCCCAAGGACCAGGGACAGGATGAACACCAGCGCCCCCGCGGCGCAGGCGAAGGCAGTGGCGCGGCTCGTCAATGTCACGCCCTGCATGAGTCTCCCTACCCCCGCCAGCCCGGCGTTGGACTGGATCAGTGGGATATGAAGGACAGTGGTTAAGAAAAGGTCAGTGAATCAGTCCGAAAGGCTTATTTTTTGCGCCGCAGGATGACGTAGAGGGCGCCGTCGCCGCCATGGCGCCGATGCGCGATCCGCACGCTGGCGATGCGGTCGGCATAGCTGCTGGTTTCCAGCCAGTGGCCGATCTCGCCGCGGATGGCGCCCCGCCGCGAACCGCCGCTGGCGGAGGGGCTTTTCGGCGGTTTCCCCGTGACCACCAGCAATATTCGCACGTCCCTTGCCCAGGCCGAGGCCAGCGCCTGGTTAAGCCGCGAATAGGCCGCCGACAGGCTGTGGCCGTGCAGGTCTATGGTCATGTCCGGGGTCAGATTTCCGCTACGGATTCGGCGCTCCCAGCCCGAATCCAGAGTGGCTGCGGGAGTGCGCGCCGGGGCCGTCGCGAATGCCTGAGCGGAGGGAGCCGTTAACCCTGTCCCGTCCTTTGCGGGGGTTGGCGGCGTCGGAAGGGAAGAGATGCGCGCACCCGGCCTCAGCGGCCTTACGGAGCGGGTCAGCGCCGTCCAGAGCGCCTGTTCATCGGAGGTGAGACCGCGTCGGGGCATCGCAGCATGATGTCAGGGCTGCTGACCCAGGCGCGCCGCCGACCCGAGCGGCAGCAGGATCAGCGCGCTGCCCCGCGCCGACATGCCGCCCGCGATGCTGCGCGCATTGCTGCCGGCGCCCCAGAAGCTGTCGAAGCGGTTTGCGCCCTTGATTGCGCCGCCGGTATCCTGCGCGATCCAGATGCCATTGGGTTCCGCCCGGTCCAGCGAGAGCAGCACCGGCGCGCCCAGCGGCACATAGCGGGGATCGGCCGCCACCGTCGCTTCGGGCGTCACGGCGACGCCCATCGCGCCCAGCGGGCCGGCGCCGGTCAGTTCCCGGAAGAAGACGAAGCTCTTGTTCTCGTTCACGATCGCCGCGCCCTCGGCCGGATGGGCGCGCAGATATTGCATGATGTCCTGCATCGACCCGGCCTGGATGAGGCCGCGATCCTTCATCAGCTTGCCGATGCCGGTATAGTCGCGGCCATTCTGCCCGTCATAGCCGATCCGCATCACGCCGCCGTCGGGCAGCAGCAGGCGGCCGCTGCCCTGCACCTGGAGGAAGAAGAATTCCACCGGATCGGCGGCCCATGCCAGTTCCAGCCCCTTGCCGGCGAGCGACCCCGAAACGATCTGCGACCGTTCGTCGAACGGCACCAGATTGCTGCCGTCCACCTTGCCGCGAATGGTCCTGCCCTTCAGGCTGTCGCTGAACTGGCCCAGATTGACGTCGATGAGCGTGGGCGGGCGGCGGTAGATCGGCACCTCGTAACCCGGCTGCCGCGTGCGCGACCCCGCGATCTCCGGCTCATAATAGCCGGTGACGAAGGCCTTTCCGTCGCCCACCTGCACCGCTTCGAAATAGCGGGCGAAAAATTCGCCGGCCGACGCCTCCGGCCAGCTCGACGCGGCGGCGCAGGCGCTGTTCCAGTCCGTGCCGCGCGTCAGTCCGCTCTGGTCGCCGCGCCGCATCAGCGAAGGGCAGGAGAGGCGGAACGCCTGCAACGCCTTGCGCGAACGCTCGCCCGACGGAATGAGGTCGGTGATGGCCGGGCCGGGGGCGATTCCGGCGCTGACGGCATTGGCTGTATCGGCCGGCGCGGTCGCGGGAGGCGTGACCGGCACGGGCGGACGGGGAGTGGCGGGAACGGGGCGGGTTGCGGTCTCAGCGCCGCGAGGCGGCCTTGAGGGGGCAGGCCCACCCGCGCCGGGCGGAATCACGCCGCCGGCGCAAGCGGACAGCAGCAAAGCCGCGGCCAGCGCGCCCCACGACTGACGAAGGCTCATGCCGCCTCGTCGGTCTCGCTGAGCTTCCAGTTGGGATCGGTGCTGCGCAGGTCGCGCGTGAAGGTCCAGATGTCGTTGGTGCCGACAGCGTCGGTCAGCGAACCGGCGACGACATTGCCGTCGCGGTCGCGGGTGACGGCGGCGATGTCCGCCTCGAAACGCAGGGAAATCTCCGCCATGCGGCCGGTGACGCCCGCGTCGACGATCTGCACCTTTTCCATGCGGACCAGGCGGTTGTCGAGGACATGGCCCTCCGCCTCCCGCGCCGCGATCGCTTCCTCGAAGGAGGCGAGAACATCGGCATCGCAAAGCCATTCCAGTTCCTGCCGGTCGCCGCGCCAGAACGCCTCCAGCACCATCTTGTAGGCGGCCTTGGCGCCCTCCACGAACTGGGGCACGTCGAAGCTGCGGTCGGCCGCGATCAGCGCGCGGACGCCCGCTTCGCCCCCGGGAGCGATCAGCCCGTCCGACAGCCGCACCGAATCGCCCGCCATTTCCGGAACCGGGCGCGGCTGCACGATCGTCACCTTGGCGCGTTCCTCCGCCGGGCGAAGCGCAGGCTCCTGCTCATGCCCGGTCCGCTTGCCGAGCACCGAATAAAGCCGCAACGCCAGAAAGCCGGCAATCATGGCGAGGATGACGATCACATACACGGGGTCAGGCACCCTTTGGATTGAATCTGAAACTGTAACGCAACCAACATAGGCATGTTTCCCCGCATATTCAAATGGCCGCTTTTCATGTGCCGCATTGCCCCCTCCTGCCGCCCCTGCTAAGCGCGCGGATCGACATGCGCGGACATTCCGCCCGCCAGGCAAACCTTAAAAACCAGGGAAATGAGATGGCCGAGGAAGCCGATACCATTCAGACCACCGGCAATGGCGCCGACAATGGCCCCCAGATCGCGCTGATCAGCCAATATGTGAAGGACATGTCCTTCGAAAACCCCAATGCGCCCGCCGTCTATCAGTGGCAGGACCAGCCGCAGATCGACGTGCAGTTCAACATCGGCGCCGACAAGGTGGGCGAGGAAGTCGTCGAAGTATCCCTGAAGATCGAGGTCAAGGCCACCGCGCCGCAGGGCACCGCCTTTGCCGTGGAACTGGTCTATGCCGCGATCTTCGGCATGCGGAACGTGCCCGAGGACCAGATGCAGCCCTTCATGCTGGCCGAAGCGCCGCGCCTTCTCTTCCCCTTCGCCCGCCGCGTGCTGGCCGACGCGATCCGCGACGGGGGCTTCCCGCCGCTGTTGCTCGATCCCATCGATTTCGGCGGCCTCTATGTCCAGCAGGCGCAGGCCATGGCGCAGACCGCAGGCGAGCCGGCCGGCCACGCCTGAATGGAGCGCACTCACCCGTTCGTGCTGAGTAGGGACTGAGCTTGTCGAAGGCCCGTATCGAAGCATTGTGCATATCAGATCCTTCGATACGCCACTTCGGCAAGCTCAGCGGCTACTCAGGACGAACGGAGAGCATGTGGCAGAGGCGTGCGCATGAAACTCGCTAAAGCCCTCGGTTCCGTGGGCGGGCTGACGCTCGCCAGCCGGGTGCTGGCCCTTGTCCGCGATTCGCTGGCGGCGCGCTATGTCGGCGCGGGATTCGCGTCGGACGCCTTCAACGGCGTCGCCTTCCGCCTGCCCAACATGTTCCGCGCCCTCTTTGCCGAGGGCGCCTTTTCCGCCGCCTTCATCCCCATGTTCAACCGCAAGGCGGCGGGGCCGGGTGGGGTCGCGGACGGCTATCGCTTCGCTGAGCGGGCGCTGGCCGTGCTGCTGCCGGTGCTGGTCGTCTTCACCGCGCTGCTGATCGCGGCGGCCTGGCCGATCACATGGGCGCTCTCCGGCGGCTTTTCCCGCCAGAACCCGACGCCGGAGCAATTCGCCTTCGCGGTGACGCTCTCGCGGATCACCTTGCCCTATCTGGCGCTGATCAGCCTTGCCTCCCTGCTGGGCGGCATATTGAATTCGCTCGAGAAATTCTGGGTGAATGCCGCCGCGCCGATCCTGCTCAACATCGCCATGATCGCGGGGCTGTGGCTGTTCCACGGCGCCGACGAATATGAAACCGCGCGGGTGCAGGCGATTTCCGTCACCGTGGGCGGGGCGCTGCAATTGCTGTGGCTGATCTGGGCCTGCCGCCGGGCGGGCGTGTCGATGAAGCTCAAGCGCCCGCGACTGGATGCGGATGTGAAGGAACTGCTCCGCCTGATCGTGCCGGCGGCGGCGGGGGCTGGGGCTTCGCAGATCAACCTGCTGATCTCCACCGCCCTGTCCGGCTGGCTGCTCGCCTCAGGCTCCATCACCTATATCTATTATGCCGACCGGCTGAACCAGTTGCCGCTGGGGCTGATCGGGATCGGCCTTGGCACCATATTGCTGCCGACCATTTCCCGCCTGCTGTCGACGGGCCAGGAGCAAGTGGCCATGGACACGCAGAACCGCGGCATCGAACTGGCGCTGTTCCTGACCCTGCCCGCGACCGTCGCCTTCATCACCGTGGCGGAACCGATCGTGCGGGGCCTGTTCCAATATGGCCGCTTCACCGCGCTGGATGCGGAGCGCTGCGGCTGGGCGCTGTCCGCCTTTTCCATCGGCCTGCCATCCTATGTCCTCGTGAAGGTGCTGACGCCCGGCTATTATGCGCGCGGGGACACCAGGACGCCGGTCCGCTATGCGATGCTGTCGATCCTCATCAACATCGTCGGGAACATTGTCCTGATCCCGCTGATGGGCCATGTCGGGCCGCCGCTGGCGACGGCGCTGTCCTCCACCGTCAATGTGGCGATGCTCTATTCGACGCTGGTGAAGCGCGGCCATTTCGCCGCCGACGGGCAGTTGCGGCGGCGCCTGCCCCGCCTCGCCGTGGCGGCGGTCGTGATGGGCGGGGCGCTCTATGCCGGCGAAGGGCTGCTCGATCCATGGCTCGGCGGGGCGATGGTCCAGCGCTATGTGGCGCTGGCGGTGCTTGTCGGCGCGGGAATCGCGCTGTACGGGGTGGCCTGCTTCCTTACGGGCGCCTATCGGCTCTCGGACCTGAAGGCGCTGATGCGGCGCAAAAGTGCAACCAAGACAGAGAACGGATAGAAGAATGCGCGTCCTTTCCGGCATCCAGCCGACCGGCAATCTGCACCTGGGCAATTATCTGGGCGCGATCCGCAACTGGGTGCGGATGCAGGACGAGATGGACAGCGAGAGCCAGTGCTTCTTCTTCCTGGCCGACATGCATTCGATCACCGTGCATGAAGGGCGCGAACAGCGTATCCGCAATGTCCGCGACATGGCCGCCGCGCTGGTCGCCGCCGGGATCGACCCGGACCGCTCCGTCCTCTTCAACCAGGCGCGGGTGCCCGCCCATGCGGAACTGTGCTGGCTGCTGAACGGCACGGCGCGGATCGGCTGGCTCAACCGCATGACCCAGTTCAAGGACAAGGTGGGCAAGGACCGCGAGGGCGCCTCCATCGGCCTGTTCGTCTATCCGGTGCTCCAGGCCGCCGACATCCTGGTCTACAACGCCACCCATGTGCCGGTGGGGGAGGACCAGAAGCAGCATCTGGAACTGGCGCGCGACATCGCCACGAAGTTCAACACCGATTTCGGCGTGGAGCTGTTCACCCTGCCCGATCCGATCATCCCCAGGGAATCGGCGCGCATCATGTCGCTGCGCGACGGCACGGCGAAGATGTCCAAGTCCGACCCGTCCGACATGAGCCGCATCAACCTGACCGACGATGACGATGCGATCATGCAGAAGGTGAAGAAGGCCAAGACTGATCCCGAACCGCTGCCGGACAATGCCGGGGGGCTGGCCGGGCGTCCGGAGGCGAACAATCTTCTCGGCATCCATGCGACGCTGTCGGGCATGAGCGTGGACGCGGTCTGTGCCGAATTCGCCGGCAAGGGCTTCGGCGCGTTCAAGCCGGCCCTGGGCGAACTGCTGGTGGAAACGCTCCGCCCCATCCGTGCGCGGTTCATGGAATTGCGCACCGACGACGCCGCGCTGGACGCCATCCTCGAAAAGGGGGCGGCCAAGGCGTCGGCGGCTGCCGCGCCCACTTTGCGGGCGGCCTATGACGCGATGGGACTGATGCGCTGATGCCGCAGGGGTCGCCAAAGCGGCGGCCCTTTCCGGTTCGTGACGGAATAATCCATGCCGCGGCGTCGTACGGATGGCAGGACATGGTTTGCGCCCGTTCGCCCGTTACGTGCGTTCAAACGATGTTCAGTTGCGTTTTGCCATGGCAGGACGCAAGATGTTTGGCAGGCGAAGTGCCTGGTACAGGACGCAAGAAATATGACCCGTTTCAAAAAGATCGGCTTCCTCGCGGCGCCCGCTTTGGCGCTTGTGGCGCTGTCAGGCTGCGCGAGTTCCTTCAAGGCGGATGTGGCGCGCTTTCAGCAGCTTCCGGCTCCCGCCGGCCAGAGCTTCACCGTTGTCGCGGACGATCCGCGCCTGGCGGGCGGCCTTGAATTTTCGCATTATGCGGACCTCGTCAGCCAGCGTCTGACCCAGACCGGCTATGTCGCCGCCGGCGATCCCGCGCGGGCCGACCTGATCGTGCGCGTGGCCTATGGCGTCGACAATGGGCGCGAAAAGGTGCGATCGACCGGATTCGGCAATCCCGACCCGTTCTTCTACGGCGGTTGGGGCTGGCGGGGCCGCTGGGGCCGCCCCTGGGGCTATGGCTTCTATGACCCGTGGCTGTTCGGGCCCGGCGGTTATAATGACGTGACCAGCTATACCGTCTATACCGGCGACCTCAGCATGAAGATCGACCGCGCCGCCGACAATCGCCGCCTGTTCGAGGGCAAGGCGCAGGCCCAGTCGCTTTCCAACAAGCTGACCTATCTGGTGCCGAACCTGATCGATGCGATGTTCACCGGCTTTCCGGGCCAGAATGGCGAGAATGTGAAGATCACGCTGCCGCCCGAGAAGAAGGGCTGAGCGGCTTTCCTCAGGGCGGCTCCCAGCCATGCCCCTTTGCCCGGCGGTCGAGGATCGCCGGGCTTTTCTTATGGAAAGCGCGAGGGTCGCCGGGCGGTCCATCGCACCGGGCCGCCCGTCTCGCTGCTGCCCTTCGCCGGCACATGGCGCGAATCACGGTCCGTCGTCGACCCCTTGCCGGCCGGCGAAGGGCAGCAGCGCCTCATAGACCGGAAGCGGCGGCTTGCCGTGCACGGGAACCCCGCGGCGCAACAGGAACGCATGCCGCACGATCTCCGCCTGCTGCTCCAGGCCATAGCGGCGGAACGGCTTTCCCGGCACGATCTCATAGCCGTAGCGGCAGAAGGGATGGCGCATCAGCGGCAGATACCATCTGCCGCCCCGCTGCGCCTGCCAGACATGGGTCATTTCATGGATGAAATGTCCCTGGACGTGCAGGGGGCTGTCGCAGAAATCAGGGCAGAACAGGCCGCTTTCCGGATGAAACCAGAGGTCGCCGTCGGGCGCCATGGTGACTTGCCGCGGCTGGAACGGCCACCATTTGCGATCATGCACCCGCACCCGCCGATAATCGATGGCGGCGGCGAACACCGACCGGGCCAGGGCGGTTTCAGCCTCGGTCAGCGGACGTCCGGTCAATGCGCCTCATGCTCCTTTTGCGGGGGAACGGGAGCGGCGGCGCCGGGCTTCTGGATGATGGCGTCGACCAGCAGGCGGTCGCCATTGGCGAGCAGGAAAGTGAGCGTCATCCTGCCGCGGCCGATCGCCGTGTCGTTGACGCCCCAGAGCATCAGATGCTTGCCGCCCGGCGCGAAGGCGACCGTGGACCTGGCGGGGATGGGGACGCTGTCGAGCGGCTTCATCGTCATCCTGCCGCCCTCGCTCATGCTCTCGTGCATCTCCACCTTCAGCGCATAGTCGGTGAGCACGCCGCGCAGCGCCGTGTCCGCATCGCCGCCATGGGCGATGAAATAGCCGGAGGACGGCATGTCCTTGTTGGGGCTGAGCCGCACCCAGGCCTGATCGACATAGGTGGGCGCGGGATCGCCGCACGCCGTGAGCGCAAGCGGGGCGGCAAGGGCGATTAGGGGGTAAAATGCGCGCATGGGCAAAGGCTTCCTCAATGTCCCGTTTCCGATCGTTTCCTGGAGGTAATCGTCACAGCTTCTTGTGCCAAGCGAAAGCACGCCTATATCCCTTGCGCAAACGCCCTTGCCTTGGCGCTTTCGTGAGGTATGGGGCCGTCAACCGCTGAATATGATTTGGGGTTCAAAGAGGACACAATGGCAAAAGTAATCGGTATCGACCTGGGCACCACCAACAGCTGTGTCGCTGTGATGGACGGCGGCAAGCCCAAGGTGATCGAAAATGCGGAAGGCGCGCGGACGACGCCCTCCATCGTCGCCTTCACCAAGGACGGCGAGCGCCTGATCGGCCAGCCTGCCAAGCGTCAGGCCGTGACCAATCCGGACAACACCATCTTCGCCGTGAAGCGCCTGATCGGCCGCCGCTTCGACGATCCGATGACCAAGAAGGACATGGAGCTGGTGCCCTACAGCATCGCCAAGGGTCCCAATGGCGACGCCTGGGTCAATGCCGGCGGCAAGGATTATTCGCCTTCGCAGATTTCCGCCTTCATCCTGCAGAAGATGAAGGAAACCGCCGAGAGCTATCTGGGCGAGACGGTGACGCAGGCGGTCATCACCGTGCCCGCCTATTTCAACGACGCCCAGCGTCAGGCGACCAAGGACGCCGGCCAGATCGCCGGTCTGGAAGTGCTGCGCATCATCAACGAGCCGACCGCGGCCGCGCTCGCCTACGGGCTGGAGAAGCAGGACGGCAAGACCATCGCGGTCTATGATCTTGGCGGCGGCACGTTCGACATCTCGATCCTGGAGATCGGCGACGGCGTGTTCGAGGTGAAGTCGACCAATGGCGACACCTTCCTGGGCGGCGAGGATTTCGACGCCAAGCTGGTGGAGTTCCTGGCTTCGGGCTTCCAGAAGGATGAAGGCATCGACCTCACCAAGGACAAGCTGGCTTTGCAGCGCCTGAAGGAAGCGGCGGAAAAGGCGAAGATCGAACTGTCCTCGGCCCAGTCGACCGAAGTCAACCTGCCCTTCATCACCGCTGACCAGAATGGGCCGAAGCATCTGGTCAAGACCATCACTCGCGCCGATCTGGAGCGGCTGGTGGCCGACCTCATCAAGCGGACGATGGAGCCTTGCAAGAAGGCGCTGGCCGACGCCGGCGTTTCCGCGAGCGAGATCAGCGAAGTGGTGCTGGTCGGCGGCATGACCCGCATGCCCAAGGTGCGCGAGGCCGTGAAGGAGTTCTTCGGCAAGGAACCGCATACCGGCGTGAACCCCGACGAAGTGGTCGCCATGGGCGCCGCCATTCAGGCGGGCGTGTTGCAGGGCGACGTCAAGGACGTGCTGCTGCTGGATGTCACTCCGCTGTCGCTGGGCATCGAGACGCTGGGCGGCGTGTTCACCCGCATGATCGACCGCAACACCACCATCCCTGCCAAGAAGAGCCAGGTCTATTCGACCGCCGACGACAATCAGCAGGCGGTGACGATCCGCGTGTTCCAGGGCGAGCGTGAGATGGCGGCGGACAACAAGCTGCTCGGCCAGTTCGACCTGGTCGGCATCCCGCCCGCGCCGCGCGGCGTGCCGCAGATCGAGGTGACGTTCGACATCGACGCCAACGGTCTGGTCAACGTCCATGCCAAGGACAAGGGCACGGGCAAGGAACAGCAGATCCGCATCCAGGCTTCGGGCGGTCTGTCGGACGCCGATATCGACCAGATGGTCAAGGATGCCGAGCGCTTTGCCGAGGAAGACAAGAAGAAGCGCGAGGCGGCCGAGGCGAAGAACAATGCCGAAAGCCTGATCCACACCACCGAACAGCAGCTTTCCGAGCATGGCGACAAGGTCGACGCTGGCCTGAAGTCGGAGATCGAGACCGCGATCGCGGCCACAAGGTCTGCGGTCGAGGGCGGCGATGCGGAAGCCATGAAGGCGAAGGCGCAGGAACTCGCCACGGTCGCGATGAAGCTGGGGCAGGCCATTTACGAGAAGGAGCAGGCGGCTGCGGCTGCTCCGGGCGCGGACGCGCCGAAGGCGGATGACGATGTCGTCGATGCCGAATTCTCCGAAGTGGACGATAACAAGGCGTAAGCTGATGTGCTTGCCCCGTCAGGACTGTTATGGCCTTGACGGGGCAGGGACGCCGGGGGCGAGATGAGCACCGAAATCGACTATTACGAACTGCTCGAAGTCGAGCGCACGGCGGACGCCGCCACGATCAAAAGCGCCTATCGCAAGCTGGCGATGAAATATCACCCGGACAAGACCGGGGGCTGCACCGACAGCGAGGCCAAGTTCAAGGCCGTTTCGGAAGCCTATGAATGTTTGAAGGACCCGCAGAAGCGCGCGGCCTATGACCGGTTCGGCCATGCGGCGTTCCAGAATGGCGGCGGTTTCGGCGGCGGGCGCGGCGGCGCGGGCGGCTTTTCCGATCTGGGCGATATTTTCGAGACGATCTTCGGTCAGGCGGCGGGCGGCTTCGGCGGCGGGCGGCAGGCGCAGCGGCGCGGGGCGGACCTGCGCTACGATATGGAAATCACGCTGGACGACGCCTATCATGGCAAGAAGACCGAGATCGAGATCGAGGTTTCGGCCCCTTGCGAAAGCTGCGACGGCTCGGGCGCGCAGCCGGGCACCGGGGTCAAGAGTTGCGGCACCTGCCATGGCCATGGCCAGGTGCGGGCGCAGCAGGGCTTTTTCGTGGTCGAGCGGACCTGTCCGTCCTGCCATGGCGCGGGTCAGGTGATCGAAAGCCCCTGCCGTAGCTGCCGGGGCGAGGGGCGGGTGGACAAGCCCAAGACGCTTTCCGTCAACATCCCCGCCGGCGTCGACGAAGGCACGCGCATCCGCCTGTCGGGTGAGGGCGAGGCGGGGGCGCGGGGGGCTCCTGCGGGCGACCTCTATATCTTCCTGCATGTGAAGCGGCACTCGATCTTCGAGCGGGACGGGACGACCCTGTTCGCGCGCGCGCCGGTCAGCTTCACGACCGCCGCGCTGGGTGGGGTCATCGAGGTGCCGGGGCTGGATGGCCGGCGGCATGAGATCAAGATTCCGAGCGGCATCCAGTCGGGCAAGCAGATCCGCCAGCGCGGCGCGGGCATGCCTGTGCTGAACGGGCGTGGGCAGGGCGATCTGGTGATCCAGGTCGACGTCGAGACGCCGACCAAGCTGAGCGCCAAGCAGCGCGAACTGCTGGAAGCCTTTCGCGAGACGGAAACCGGCGAGGAGTGCCCGCAATCGACCGGCTTTTTCAGCAAGCTCAAGGAATTGTGGGGGGACTGATTTTCCCTCCACCCTTCGGATGGTCTTCCCTGCCTCCGTTCGCCCCGAGCTGGTGGAGGGGCTTTTCTTTCTTCGAGGAGAAGGGAAGGGCTTCGACGGGCTCAGCCTGAATGGCGACAGGGCAGGGACTTTCGGTCCCGCCGCGCCCAGGCGTAAAAGGGAAATCCCCCCGCCATCAGCAGGAAGCTTGCTCCGCTGGGCACCAGCCCCGCGCCCCATAATGTCCAGAGCGCATAGCACAGCCCCAGCAGAGCTGCGGGCATCGCCAGCCGGAACCTGAGCGCCGCCAGCGCGCAGCCGACATAGAGCCAGAGCGTGGCCGAGGTCGACAGCAGCGCCATCGCCGTGAACAGCGCCACCAGCCCCTGCAGGCTGTTGGCGATCAGCATCAGCGTTCCGAGCAGGCAGGACAGCAGCAGCGCGCGGACCGGCGTGCCGCGACCGTTGGTCCCGGCCAGCCAGCGCGGCAATTCGCCGCCCCGCGCCATGGCAAGCGGCACTTCACCCTGCAACAATGTCCAGCCATTGAGCGCCCCGAGGCAACTGATCGTGGCGAAGACCGCGATGAGTCCCGCCGGGCCGGGCGACCAGTAATGCGCGACGAAGGCGGCGAAGGGGGAGCCGGACCGGCTTTCCTCCGCCGGCAGGGTGAGAGCGATGCCGGAGCAGACCAGCAGGTAGATGAGGCCGGTGACTGCCGTGCCGATCAGCGTGGCGCGCGGGATTGTCCGGGCGGGATCGCGCACCTTGTCGGCGGCGACGCTGGCCGATTCGAAGCCGAGCAGCGCCCAGAGCGTCAGCGCGGCCGAGGCGGTGATGCCGGCGCTGGTGAAGCCTTGCGCGGGGAATGGCGCGACCTGCGCCCGGCCATGGCCCAAGGTCAGGGCGAGCAGGACGAAGACGACAGCGATCGGGATCAGCTTGATCGCGGTGGTGGCGAGCTGGGTCGCGCCCGCGGCGCGTGCGCCGACCAGGTTGATGCCGGTCGTCGCCCAGAGGAAACCGATGGAAAGGAGCGCCCCCATTCCGGGCCGGTGCAGCGCGGGCAGGATGCTGCTGAGATTGGCGGTGGCGGCGACGGCGATGGTGACATTGGTGAAGATCACCGAAATCCAGTATATCCACCCGATCGCGAAGCCGGCGGACGGGCCATAGGCGCGGGTGATGAACTGCGCCGTGCCGCCGGCGTCGGGCATCCGCACCGTCAGCCGGGCGATGACATAGGCAAGGAGGAGGGAGCCGGCGATGGTGAATATCCAGCCCGCCACCGCATCCCAGCCGAACGGCGCGAGCGAGGCGGGCAGCAGGAACACGCCGGACCCGATCATGTTGCCCATCACCAGCGCAATGCAGGCGGGCAGGCCGAGCGTGCGGCTTGCCGGCACTGGCCCGTTCACGAAGCGGCTCGCTGCATCATGTCCCGTTTGATGGGCCCATGCCGCGCCGCGCGCAATGGGTCAATGGTCGGTGGCGATGACGGGCAGCGGTGGACGGTCCGTTGCGGGCGCCATGCGCGACGGGCGCCTGCGAAGGCAGGGCGCGGCTTTTCCGCCTTCGCTGGATTGACTGAGGCGGTTTGCCGAACGCGGGAGCTTCGGGCTGCAAGCGGGATCGCGCCGCTCAAAATCCAGCCATGATGCGCGCGGTCATGAGGATGAGCTTTCTGCAATCGCGTTCGAAGCCATTGCATTTGCGGATTTTTCCAGCCGACCTCAGATGGGCGTCGATGCTGCAACGCAGCAATCCTTTTATCAAGAGGTCGCCATGTTCTCCCTGTTGTCGCTATATTTTGCCTATCGCCGCGATGTCGTCGTTGCCGAGCGCTATGTCGCCGGACTGGCCAGGGCCGAAGCCCGCCCTGCCGCCCCGGCGGCGCGGCGTCCGGCCGAACGACTGCCCCTCGCCGCCTGAAACGCAGGGGCGCTCCGCCCGGCTTGGGCCGGGTGGAGCGCCTTGCCTGCCCCGGCGGTCAGGCCGCCAGGAACATATCCGGGTCGAGCGCCATCAGGCTGTCGGCGCCGCCCTCGATCTTGCGGCGGAGCGCGCCGGCGTCGGGCATGATGCGTTCCGCGAAGAAGCGGGCGGTCACCAGCTTGGCTTCCAGGAATTTCGCGTCGCCTTCCCCCGCCGCGAGCAGGGCCGCCGCGGCCTTGCCCATGCGCAGCCACATCAGGCCGGTCGCGACGATGCCCAATATGTGCATATAGTGCACCGCCCCCGCCCCGGCATTGTCGGGGTTCTTCATCGCATTCTGCATCAGCCACATGGTCGCCGCGCCAAGCTGGCCGCTCGCCTTTTCCAGTGCCTCGGCAAGGCCGGCGAGCTTCTCGTCACCCTTGGCCTGCGCCACTTCATCCGCGACGATCTTCAGGAAGGCCTGAAGCGCGCGGCCACCGTTCATCGGCAGCTTGCGCCCGACCAGATCCATCGCCTGCACGCCGTTGGTGCCTTCGTAGATCTGGGCGATGCGGACGTCGCGGACATATTGTTCGACGCCATTTTCCCAGATGTAGCCATGGCCGCCGAACACCTGCTGCGCCATGACGGTGACGTCGAAGCCCTTGTCCGTGCCATAGCCCTTGATCACGGGGGTCAGCAATTGCACCAGATCGTCGGCGGCCTGGCGTTCCTCTTCGGTGGCGGCCTGATGGGAAAGATCGACCTGGAGCGCGCCCCAGAGCATCAGCGCGCGCAGCCCTTCGGTCAGCGCCTTCGCCTCCATCAGCATGCGGCGGACGTCGGGATGGACGAACAGCGTGTCGGCCTTTTCCTCCAGGTCCCTGGGGCCGGTCAGGGCGCGGCCCTGACGGCGGTCATGGGCATAATGGGCGGCGTTCTGATAGGCGATCTCCGCCTGTCCCAGGCCCTGGAGGCCGACGCCCAGCCGCGCCGCGTTCATCATGATGAACATGGCGGCCAGGCCCTTGTTCTCCTCGCCCACCAGCCATCCGGTGGCCCCGTCATAGTTCATGACGCAGGTGGCGTTGCCGTGAATGCCCATCTTGTGTTCAAGCGATCCGCAGGAGACCGCGTTGCGCTGCCCCAGCGATCCATCCTCGTTCACCAGGAACTTGGGCACCACGAACAGCGAAATGCCCTTGCTGCTGTCCGGCGCGCCGGGGGTCTTGGCAAGGACGAGGTGGATGATGTTTTCGGCAAGGTCATGCTCGCCCGCGGAAATGAAGATCTTGGTGCCGCTGATCGCGTAGCTGCCGTCGGCGTTCGGAACCGCCTTGGTCTTGATGAGGCCAAGGTCGGTGCCGGCATGCGGCTCCGTCAGGTTCATCGTCCCGGTCCATTTGCCCGACACCATATTGGGCAGATATTTCCGCTTCTGTTCCTCGCTGCCCTTGGCGAGCAGGGCGGCCACGGCCCCGCTGGTCAGGCCATGATACATTTCGAAGCTGTGATTGGCCGAGAGGATATATTCGCTGACCGCTGTGGCGACGACATGGGGCAGGCCCTGGCCGCCATATTCGGCCGGCGCGTGCAGCGTGGTCCAGCCGCCCTCGACATAGGCGTCATAGGCCGCCTTGAAGCCGGTCGGGGTGGTGACGCTGCCGTCGGGGTGGCGGGTGCAGCCTTCCCTGTCGCCCACGGCGTTCAGGGGGAAGAGGACTTCGGCGGCGATCCTGCCGCCTTCGGTCAGGATCGCGTCGACCAGGTCCGCCGACGCATTTTCGAAGCCGGGGAGGTTGGTGTAGCGGTCCAGCCCCACGATGTGATCGAGCACGAAGCGGGTGTCGCGGACGGGGGCGGTATAGCTGGGCATGATCTTCTCCGGACGGTTCTGTTCTGGTGGGGGATTATCTGTCGAGGACGGTCACGAACTGCGAGAGTTCCGCGATGGCGGCGTCGATGTCGTCCTTCTGCCGCGTGAGCAGGTCGATGCGCGCCCTGCACTTTTCTATGGTGACGCGGCGCTGTTCCTCATGCTCCTCGTCGGCGTCATAGAGGTCGATCATCTCGCGTATGTCGGACAGGCTGAAGCCGACCCGCTTGCCGCGCAATATCCAGGCCAGGCGGGCGCGGTCGCGGCGCGAATAGATGCGGGCGAGGCCCTGCCGTTCCGGGGCGATCAGCCCTTCATCCTCGTAGAAGCGCAGGGCGCGGGCGGTGACGCCGAATTCTTCCGACAGGTCGGTGATGGTATAAGACTGCCGGTCGCTGTGATCGGGCAGTTCGATACCGGCGATACTGGTGTGTTTGTCCATGCCGGCTGATGTAACGGTGCTTTACGTTTACGTCAAGGTGAGTGTGCGGCCCCTGGCCCTTTTGTCCTAGTGACAGGGCGGGCCGCCGCCGCTAGGGCCTGGGGCCATGATGGGGGCAGTCAGACGATCGGAATCGGCAAGGGGCCTGCTGGCCGCGCTGGCCCTGCTCGTCCTCGCGATCCAGCTTGTCGCGCCTTCGGGCTTCATGCCGGTGCGGACCGAACGGGGCGTCGTCGTGACGCTCTGCACCGGGCAGGGCGCGGTCAATGTCGTGGTCGACCGGGGCGCCTTCGACCGGCATGGCGAGTCGGGCCGGCATCGTCCGGACGACGGTGCGCCGGGGCAGCAGCATTGCCCCTTTGCCGCATCGGTGCAGCCGCTGGTTCCGCCGCTGGCTCTGGCCGACCTGCCCCTGCCCGCTTGGCAGCTTGGTTTCGGGCCCATCGCCTTCGCGCTCAAGACCGGGCTGATCGCGCGGCTGGCCGCGCCGCCCCCGCCCTCCTCGGGGCCGCCCGCCTTCTGAAAATCCGCCATTTTCCGCGATTTTTCAGTAAGGTTATCATTTCATGCCAGTCTTTTCCGTTTCGCGCGGCGTCTCGCTGTGCGCGCTCGCCTGTTCCCTGTCCGCTCCCGCTTTGGCCGAGGAGGCCGAGCAGAGCCGGATCATCGTCACCGCCAGCCCCGTGGTGGAGGAAGCCGCGGCGAAAGTCGTCCGCACCCCCGGCGGCGTCGACGTGGTGTCGGCCGGGGATTTCGAGGACAGGCTCGCCATCTCCCTGCGCGATGCGCTGAGCTTCTCGCCCGGCGTCTACACCCAGCCGCGCTTCGGGCAGGAGGTGCGCATCTCCATTCGCGGGTCGGGCCTGTCGCGCGGCTATCATATGCGCGGGCTGACGCTGTTGCAGGATGGCATCCCGATCAACATGGCCGACGACAATGGCGACTTCCAGGAGCTGGACCCGCAGGTCTTCCAGCATCTGGAGGTCTATCGCGGCGGCAATGCGCTGCGGCTGGGCGGGTCGACGCTGGGCGGGGCGATCAATGCGGTGACGCCGACCGGGCGCACGGCGCCGGGCGTGGAGATGCGGGTCGACGGCGGGTCGTTCGACACGTTGCGGGCGAAGGCGGCCTATGGCCATGCCGACGGGCGGGGCGACGCCTGGGCAGCGGTGACCGCCGACCGGTCCGACGGCGACCGCGACCATGGACGGCGCAGGGCGCTGCGCTTCAACGGCAATGTCGGGCTGAAACTCAGTGAGCGGGTCGAAACGCGCTTCTATGCCAGCGTGCAGACGATCCGGCAGAAGTTGCCCGGCGCGCTCAATGAAAGCGATGCGCTGGATCATCCGGCGAAGGGCAATTTTACCGGCGATCAGGCGCGCAACATCGATTCGATCCGCTTGCAGAACCGCACCACGGTGGCGCTGGATGGCGGGGAGCTGGCGTTCGGCGTCTATTACAACGCCAAGGCGCTGGATCATCCGATCTATCAGGTCGTGGACCAGAAATCGGAGGATCGCGGGGTCTTTGCCAGCCTCGACCTGACAGGTGACCTTGGCGGGATGCCGGTCGGGCTGACGCTGGGCACGCAGGCGCGTTTCGGGCAGGGCCGGTTCCGGCAGTTCGTCAATGTGAACGGCAGGGCGGGGGCGCCGACATCCTATCAGAAGGCGCGGGCGCAGACGATCAACAGCTATGGCGAGGCGCGGATCGCGCCGCTTGCAGGGTTCTGGCTGATCGCGGGCGGCATCTACACCCATGGCGAGCGGCGGCTGGACAACCGCTTCGCTCCGGCGCGGAGCGGGGATGCGTCCTTTGACGCCTTCGCGCCGAAATTCGGGCTGCTGGTGGAGCCGGCGCAGGCGGTGCAATTCTATGCGAACTACAGCCGGTCGGTGGAACTGCCCGGCTTTATCGAGCTTGGCCAGACGCAGTTCGATACGCTGGCCGTCGGCTTCGTCCCGCTCCAGCCGCAAAAGGCATGGACAGCGGAGATCGGCACTCGCGGGACGCTGGGCATGGCCCGTTGGGACATCGGCATCTACCTGGCCGATCTTCGCGGCGAGATGCTGCAATATGGCGCGGGCGACAGCGCAATTCCGGCGGCGACCTTCAATGCGGGCCGCACGCGCCATCAGGGCGTCGAGGCAGGACTGGACCTGACGCTGACGCCTTGGGCGACGCTGCGGCAAGTCTATCAATATAGCGATTTCCGCTTCCGGGGCGATGCGCAGTTCGGGAACAACCGCCTGCCGGTGGTGCCGCGCCATTTCTACCGGGCGGAACTGAAGCTGGGGACGGAGCGGCTGAGCATTTCGCCCGCCGTCGAGTGGCTGCCGCAGGGGGCTTGGGTCGACTATGCCAATACCAAGCGGGTCGGGGATTATGCGACCCTGAACCTCGGCGCACAGGCGGAGGTCCGGAAGGGGCTGGCCCTGTTCCTCGATGCGCGCAACCTGACCGGCGAGCGGGCCGTGGGCGACATCAGCGCGGTGGTTCGCTATGTGCCGGACAATCTGGCGACTGTGGCGAATGAAGGCAGCGTCGCCTTTTATCCCATCGAACGGCGCGCCTTCTATGGCGGGGTGCGCGCCCGGTTCTAATTCAAGCGTCATTCGCGCGAAGGCGGGAAACGCAGTTCAGCAAAGCTAATCCATCTCCGACGCGGCATCCCGTCTATTCTTATGGGAGATGGGTTCCCGCCTTAGCGGGAACGACAATGGGAGAGATAATCTAAGGAGCACTGGAGCCGACTCGGTAATAGGTTTAGGGGCAGGCGGATGTTGCGCCTTTCCGGACTGAAACTGCCCCTCGACCATCCCGCCGGGGCGATGCCCGCCGCCATTTGCGAGCGGCTGGGCCTCGAACCGCAGGAATTGCTGGCCCATGTCGTCGTGCGCCGGGGCAATGATGCGCGGCGGAAGAATGCGATCCAGCTCGTCTATACCGTCGATGTCGAACTGGCCGACGAGGCGGGCGTGCTGGCGCGCTTCGCGAAGGATCATGACGTCCGCCCGCGCCCGGACACCGGTTATAAATTCGTGGCCAGTGCGCCGCCGGGCTGGTCGGGCAAGCGCCCCGTCGTGATCGGCGCGGGTCCGTGCGGGCTGTTCGCCGGCCTCATCCTCGCGCAAATGGGCTTCCGGCCGATCATCCTCGACCGGGGCAAGGTGGTGCGGGAACGGACCAAGGATACCTGGGGCCTCTGGCGGCGGGCCGAACTCAACCCCGACAGCAATGTGCAGTTCGGAGAGGGCGGGGCCGGCACCTTTTCCGACGGCAAGCTTTATTGCCGCGTCAAGGACCCGCGCTTCCTGGGCCGCAAGGTGCTGGAGGAATTCGTCGCGGCCGGTGCGCCCGACGACATCCTGACCGAGGCGCATCCGCATATCGGCACCTTCCGGCTGGTTTCCATGGTGGAAGCGATGCGGCGGCAGATCGAGGGGCTGGGCGGCGAATATCGATGGCAGCACCGGGTCGACGAACTGGAGCTGGAGCGGCAGGCGGACGGCACGCAAAAGCTGCGCGGGCTGCATCTGGCGGATGGCGGCTTCATCGAGGCGGACCATGTCGTGCTGGCGGTGGGCCACAGCGCCCGGCCCACCTTCGAGATGCTCCACCGCCGGGGCGTGCATATCGAGGCGAAGCCCTTTTCCATCGGCGTGCGGATCGAGCATCCGCAAAGCTGGATCGACCGGGCGCGCTACGGCAGTTGCGCGGGGCATCCGGTGCTGGGGGCGGCGGCCTACAGCCTGGCCCATCATTGCGCCAACGGGCGGACGGTCTACAGCTTCTGCATGTGCCCCGGCGGGCGGGTGGTGGCCGCGACGTCCGAGGAGGGGCGCGTCGTCACCAACGGCATGAGCCAATATTCGCGGGCCGAGTTCAACGCCAATTCAGGGCTGGTCGTCGGCATCGATCCGGAACGGGACTATCCCGGCGGGCCGCTGGCGGGGATCGAATTGCAGCGCCATTGGGAAAGCATGGCCTTCGTCGCGGGCGGCGAAAGCTATCATGCGCCGGGGCAGAAGGTGGGCGATTTCCTTGCCGGCCGCGCCTCGACCGGGTTGGGGGAGGTCGTCCCTTCCTACAAGCCGGGCGTGACCCTGACCGACCTGTCGCGCTGCCTTCCCGAATTCGTGCTGGAGGCGTTCCGCGAGGCGATCCCGGTCTTCGGCCGGCAGATCGCGCGCTACGACCATCCGGACGCTGTGATGACGGGGGTGGAGACGCGCACCTCCTCCCCCATCCGCATCACGCGGGGCAGGGATTTCCAGAGCCTGAATGTCGCGGGGCTTTATCCGGCGGGCGAGGGGGCAGGCTATGCGGGCGGCATCCTTTCCGCGGCCATCGACGGCATCAAGGTGGCGGAAGCGGTGGGGCTGGGCATCGCGGCGACATGACGTCGCATCTTCCCGATTGCGCAGCCATGCGCGACCTGCCGCTTTGGCGGGGTGAAATAAAGCGGTCACGCGCCCGTCATCCCATCGTCTCCTGACCGACGCTCTGCCGTAACTCCAGCGTCAAGGCGCCGTCATGCAGCTGCGTTAGCAGTCGTGGCATGACGACCAGCCCCGACCGCTGCATGCGCATTCCGGCCGCCGACAAGGCGCGGCTGCGCGTCCTTTTCCTTGCCAAACATGCCTGCGCGGGCGGGCGGCCGGACGCAGTGGACGGCAATCACGCCATCTATCATCATGAGATGCGCTCCACGCTGGAGGGCATCGGCCTCCATGTCGCCGCCGCCAGCCGCTATGATGCCCTGTTCGAACGGCCCGATGCCGATTTCGTCGTCACCCTGCTCAATCGCGGCGGCTTCCAGAACAGCGAGATGCTGGCGCCCCTGCTGCTGTCGTGGCGCGACGTCCCCTTTCTGGGCGCCAGCCCGATCGTGCGCGGCGTGTCGGACGACAAATATCTGAGCAAGCTGATCGCGCGCGCCCGCGGCGTGCCGACCATGAAGGCGCAGCTCTTCCGGCGCGGCGGCCTGCCCGGCGGCCCCGCTTTCGCGGCCGAGCGGCTGGTGGTGAAGCCGAACGCATCCTCCGCCTCCTGGGGGCTGGCCATGGTCGACGGCTGGGCCGAGGCGCTGGTCCATGCCGATCATCTGTTCGACCTGGGCCATGACGTGCTGGTGGAGGCCTGGGCTCCGCTGCTGGATGTGGCGGTGCCGGTGGTGGGCGGCAGCGGCAACGCCCCCTGGGTGCTGCCGCCGATGATGTACGTTCCCGCCGACCCGCATCGCGAGCGCAGCTATGAGGAAAAGCGCGGCCTGGTGGATGCGGGCGACGATCCGCTGATGCTGGTCGAGGATCGCGACCTGCGCGAGCGGCTGGAGGATTTGACCCGCCGCCTGCTACCCGAATTCTGGCCGTTCGACTATGGCCGGTTCGAGTTCCGCTACGATCCGGCGACCGATGCGCTGCTGTTCATGGAACTGAACCTGTCCTGCAATCTCTGGTCGAAGAAGACCATTTCGCGTTCCGCCCGTTCGCTGGGCGTGGATCATCCCGCGCTGGTCGAGACCATCGTGGCGCACAGCCTGTTGCGGCAGGGGCTGTTGCGGCAGGGGCTGTCGGCCGACGTGCCGGACCGGGCGGCGGCATGACCACGGCATTGATCCTGGCGGGCAGGCGCGACGGCCTGACCGATCCGCTGGCGCTGGAAGCGGGCGTGTCGCACAAATGCCTGGCGCCCGTCGCTGGCAGCCCGATGCTGACCCATGTGGCCGCGGCACTGGCGGCAAGCGACGGGATCGGGGAGATCCGCGTCGCCATCGAAGATCCCGAAGTGCTGGCGGGCGTACCGCTGCTGCGCCGCCTGCTCGACAGCGGCCGGATGATGCCGGTGGCCGCGCGGCCCAATCTGGTCGACAGCATCCTTGCCGCCGAGCAGGGCGCGCAGTTCCCGCTGTTCATCACCACCGCCGACAATGTGCTGCTGACGCCCGAAGCGGTGGCCGACATGCTGGGCCAATGCGGGACGCCGGGAACCGACGCGGCGGTCGCCTTCGCCCGGCGCGAGTCCGTGCTGGCCGCCCATCCGGAGGGGCAGCGCAAATTCTACCGCTTTGCCGAGGGCAGCTATTCCAACTGCAACAGCTATTGGCTGAAGGACCGCGCAGCCCTGACGGCCGCAGAGACATTCCGGTCGGGGGGGCAGTTCGTCAAGCATCCGATGCGCATCGTCAACGCCTTCGGTTTCCTGAATCTCGTCCGTTTCCGCCTTGGCATCGGCACGCTGGCGGAGACCTTCGCCCGCTTTTCCCGGCGGTTCGGCATGACCATCGCGCCGGTGATCCTGAGCGACGGCGCGGTCGCCATCGACGTCGACAACAGCCGCACCCGCGCCGTCGCGGCGGAACTGCTGAACGCCCGCATGACGGTGGCGCAGGCGGCGGAGTAGCCGCCTTGTTCACCCTGCGCGCCCTGCCCGCCGGACCGGGCGACAATGAGCTGATGGCCGCCTATCACCGGGGGCTGCGCAGCCATTGGAGCCTGAGCCGACGGGTTCTTGCGCGGCTGTTGGCGGAGGCGGGGCAGGGCGGCTGGAGCCGCGCCGAGCGGGCGATGCTGAGCGAAGCCGCGCGCGCCCAGGGCCTGTCGATGCGCGACCGCAAGGGGCTGCACCGGCTGCTCAATCCGGGCGCCTTTCCGCTTGCCGCCAACCCGCTCAAGAACAAGCGGCTGTTCGCCCGGCTGGTGCGGGAGGCGGGCCTGCCCGCGCCGGACAGCCACGATCCGGAGCGGGAGGCGCTGGCGCAATGGCTGGGCCGCCATCATGACATCATCGCCAAGCCCAGCTACACGTCCAGGGGGCGGGGCGTGGAGCGTTTCGTCCGGGACGGGGACCGCTGGCGCGGCGGCCATCGCCGCCTGTCCGAAACGGCGCTGCTCGCCCGGCTGCACCGGCAATGGGCGCGGGGCGGCGTCATCCAGCAGCGGCTGGCCACCCATCCGGCGCTGGAGCCGGTGTCGCCCGGCGCGCTGCCGACCCTGCGGGTCGTGACCGTCCTTGATGAGCGGGGCGCGCCGGAGGTCTGCGCGCTGGCCTTGCGCCTGTCGGCGGGGGAGGGGCGGCCGGTCGACAATTTCAATGCGGGCAATCTGGTGCTGGCGGTGGACGATGCGGAGCGCTGCGGCGCTGCGTGGCGCGGAGGCATGGGACGGGTTCGTCCGGGCCGGCACCCCGCCACCGGTGCGATGCTTGAAGGCATGATGCTTCCCGACCGGGATGCGGCGGAGGCCCTGGCGCTGGCCGCGCACCGGCGCTTTCGCGAGGGCTTCGCGGTCATCGGCTGGGACATCGGCCTGACCGCGCAGGGACCGGCGCTGATCGAGGGGAACTGGAACCCCGGCACGGACATTGTGCAACTTGTCAGCGGGCGAGGCGTCGGGACCGGACGCATGGGCGCATTATACCGCCATCATCTCGACCGTTTGCCCGATCAACGCTGGCGCACGGCCCGCGCCATCGAAACGGAGGCGCGGCGGTGATCGTCCTCTACGTCCACGCCCTGGCGGCGACCGGCGTGGTGCGCAATGCGCGGCTGCTGGCGGCCGCCCTGGCGGAGCGCGGCCATCAGGTGGAACTGGTGACGGCCGCGCCCGGTGGGGAGGGCGTTCCGGGCGTGCGCCACCATGCGCTGCTCCAGCGAAGCCATGCCTCCCGCCTGATCGAAAAGCTGATCGCGATTCACGCGCTGCGCCGCCATTTGCGGCGGCGCGCGCCGGGCCTGCTGATCTCCGCCGGCAATCACGGTCATTTCGTCGCCTGGGCGGCCAGCAGGGGGCTTGGCGGCCTGCGCCGCGTCTATCGCATCAGCAACGACATGGTGCGTGCCGTTCCGGGCGCCCCGCATGGCGGATCGGCGGGGTGGGAGCGGCGGATCATGACCCGCCTGATCGCCGCCGACGCCGACCGGGTCGTGCTGGTGTCGCCGACGCTGGCCGCCGCGCCGGCCTTTGCGGCGGCGGCGCGCGAGGGGCGGGTCGCGGTCATTCCCAACGGCATCGACGCCGCCGCGGCGCGCGCAAGGGCGGAAGGTCCGGCGCCCCATGGCTGGATGACCGAGGATGCGCCGGTCATCCTCGCCATCGGCCGGCTGGCGAAGCAGAAGAATTTCGAGACGCTGCTGCGCGCCTTCGCCACCTTGCGGCAAAGCCGGCGGGCGCGGCTCATCATCCTGGGCGAGAGCCGGGACCGGATGCGCGACCGGCTGATGGAGCAGGCGCGCAGGCTGGGCATGGCGGACGATCTGGCGCTGCCCGGCGTGGTGGCGAACGTCTTTCCCTGGCTGGCGCATGCCGACGCCTTCGTCCTGCCGAGCTGGTGGGAAGGATCGCCCAATGTGCTGCTGGAGGCGATGGCCGTGGGCGTTCCGATGGTCGCCTCCCGCACGGCGGGCAATGCGGCCGATCTGCTGGATGGCGGGCGGTTCGGGCGGCTGGTCGACCCGGCGGATGCGACGGCCATGGCGGATGCGCTGCTGGGCCAGATCGAACCCGCCAGCGCCATCCTGCCGGGCAACAGGATAGAGGCGTTCAGCCTGGAGAGGGCGATGGCGGGCTGGACGGATATTGTGGAGCGGCTCGGGGTGAGGGGACATCCGGGGAAAGGCCGAGTCGCCGCCGCGAGCTTGGGTCCCGTTCACCAAAACTGATCAACGACAACGGGTTGGCCCGCATCCCCGCCGCGCGCCCGGCAGCCATGCGGCCACGCCGGAGCAAAGGCACAATCGTGAAATATTATGTATGTCGATGAGATTGTTGGTTTATATTCATTACCAGCATGATCGATTTTGTAATATATAGCTTCGCGCTGCTTTCGGCCGGTCAGACACAGCCGCAGCCGCAATCCACGACATCATTATCCTGGCAGAGGAGGCCCTTATGCGTGCCAGATATTTGGTGCTTTGCTCGTCCCTGCTGCTGTCGACAGGGGTTAGCGCCAAACAGCCCGGTGACCAGCTGACCGTCATTGCCTCTCCCGAAAAGGAGATGACGCTTGAAAAATGGCAGAGCCGGACCGCGACCCGGCTGACCGGCAGCATCCGCCGCGCCGCCGATCAGAATTTCGACCGGGATGCGACCGGCTATACCCGCGTCGAATTCCGTCTGGACGGGGAGGGGCGGCCGCAAGCCGTCTCGCTGGCCCAGCCTTCATCGTCGCCCGCCGTCGACAGCATATCCCTGCGGGCGGTGAAGCGGATGGGGCGGCTGACGCCCCTGCCGCCGCAGATCGCCGCCTCGTCCCGGTTCGAAGCCTGGATCGTCGTCGCCAGCGACGCGCTGGAACGCGACGCCATGTTGCGCCGGCTGCGCACCGACCACCGCGCCCGGACGATGGCGCAGGCCGACGGCGACAGGCCGGTCCTGATTGCGTCGCGCTGAGCGCCGTCCTTCCCCCCGGACGGCGTTGCGCGATGCGGAGTCTGGAGGAGCGGCCGGGCGGTTCGATGCGGCGCGGGTCAGCCTGCGCGCATCCGCCCCGTTCGCTCTTCCAGCTTCCCTTGCCCGTCAATGGAAATAGGCGGCGGTATAGGGAAGCTGGAAATAGTTGAGCCCGCTGCCGATCGCCCGGCCCAGGCGCGAGCGGCTGTCGCGGAAGAACAGCTGCTTGATGTTGAGGCCGACGCCGAAGAAGATGTCGCGCTCCGGCTCTCTTCCGGCGGCGCGGTCGGCATTGGTGAAATTCCTGCCGCGATAGCCGACCTGCAGTTCGACGAAGCGCAGCGGGCTGTCGCGCAATCCCCTGAAACCGGAAAGTTCGAGCGCCAGCAGGAAGCGCTGCTGCTCATAATGACGCTTTCCCTTGAAGCTGTAGACCTCTGAATTGGGCATCATCAGCAGGCGGAAATCCAGCTTCTCCTCCAGCCCCGGCACGGTGTGGCGGAGCACCGAGAAGGCCGCGCCGCCGCTGTTGAAGACCACGTCCTGTATCGAAAAGCCGCTGTCCTTCTTATGCGCGTCCCACAGCTCGCCATAGAGCATGAGGCCCATGGAAAGCAGCGCCGCGGGCGCCGCCGCCCGCGCCCGGTCATGAGTCCTGCGGGCGATCCGCGCGCCCAGAAATTCAGCGAAGAGATAGGCGTTGAAGGCGTGGGTCAGCTTGTCGATGCCCAGATTATGGGTGTTCTTGCCGAACCAGCCCTCATCCTTGAAATGGAAATGGGTCGTGCCGTCGGTCCAATAGGCCTGCGTCGCGGTGATATAGGCGAACAGGCCGATAGTCTCCCATCTGGCGGCGCCGATGCGGCTGCCCAGCGAATGGTAACGCCCTTCAATGACGGTATCGGGAGGAGGCGGGATGCGCGGATCGGCCGGCCCCTGGACCCTGTTGCCGGTCTCGGGCGGTTCCGGCGTCATGGCGCGGAGGTCGAAGGGTGTTTCCAGCAGGGCCGTTTGGACCGCTTCATCCGGGCGGACGTCTTGCGCATCCGCCGGCGTCAGGGCGATGCAGAGAGCCCAGGGGAGCGGCAGGAATGTCCATGCAGGGCGCATCCTCTCCTCCCCGACAGACTGCGCCCATTGCAGGCTTTGCATGGGCGCTTGATCTCATCGCGGGAATTTAATCTGGACCGGCCATCGGGGACAATTTGCGAAAATGGGTAATGCTTGCCCATTATTGCTTATTGCGTTGGCAACTGCGTCCAATAGCCGACGATCTATATCCTGTATCGCGCCCTGCCCCGACGCGCCGGTGGAAATCCCCGGCGGCGGCGATGCGCCATGACATCTGCATGCCCGGGCCGCCCTATATGTCGGAAGTCATATGGCGTCGGATCGGATATTTTACCATTCTGTATCAAAGCGATACATATTTGCGGGGAAAGGCAAAATAGGTTGGAGGATCAATTATGAATGCGTAAATATACGCAATGGGAACAGGTCTCCGGTGGAGGATGGAGGCAGTCGGTAAGGGGCCCGTAGAGGTCGCTCCCGTGCCGGCGCCAGCTTTCCCAAGGTCGTGGACGGCGGGAGTCTGGCACCATTTCCCCCGCAGGTTCCCGCAACGGCTCCGGGCGATGGGACCACTGTCCCGCGCGGGGCAAGGACGATGGGGAGAGGACATGATTGCTAGCCTGGGCGTTTCCCTTCCCGGTCCGAGGTTGAGGGAATGATCGGCGCCCTGTTCCTGGCGTCCGCCCTAACGGTGGTCGATGGCGGCATGCTGCGCGTGAATGGCGAGCCGATCCGGCTGATCGGCATCGAAGCCCCCGACATTGTCGGCCGTTGCCGCAAGGGCAAGGCCTGCCCGGAGGACAGTTCGCGCCGGAGCAAGGAAAGCCTGAAGCACGCTTTGCGCGATCCCATCACCATCGTCCCCGTGGCGCGCGACGCCTATGGGCGCACCGTGGCCATCGTCTATGCCGGTGGGCTCAACATGTCGTGCGAACAGCTTCGCAAGGGCATGGCTGTCTATAGGCCGGCATGGGACATGGGGCGCCGGCTGGCCAAGGAATGCCGTTTCCTGACGAGGCGGTGATCGGGCGCGGCATTTTTAGAGCCCAAAGCGCCCCAAGCCTTGCCGTGCGTCCCGTGATTTTTAGGAAAGTGTGGATGCCCGACAAGGATTCGAACCTTGATTGACGGAGTCAGAGTCCGCTCTCTTACCATTAGAGGATCGGGCATCAGGATGAGCCAGCGGCTCACCGGAGAGGCGCAAATAGGCGGCGATTCCGGATTGGTCAAGAGTTTTGCGACAGGCCTGCCGGACAATTTCATGCCCTGCCCGGCGCAACCATAAAAGAAAACCCGCCGGACAGGCTGTCGCTTCCGGCGGGCTCTTCATCGATCCCTGATGGGGTACGAAGGGCTGGGAGCCGCTTCCCGAGATAGGAAGCGGACCCCATTATTTCAAAGCGCTTATTCCATGTCCTCGGTGGTGAAATCCTCACCCTGGACGACGGCCAGCGGATCGTCGCCAATGGCGGCTTCCGGACCCTGGCGCAGTTCGGCGGCATGCTCTTCGGCAGCCGTCTTGGGCGCGATCAGGTCGACCTGGCTGGAGGCCCGCAGCGCCGCCCGCATCGCCGCGTCACGCGACGAGGCGGCGACGCGCATGCGGTTCATGCCGGCGCCGGTGCCCGCCGGGATCAGGCGGCCGACGATGACATTCTCCTTGAGCCCGACCAGCGTGTCCTTCTTGCCCTGGACCGCCGCTTCCGTGAGGACGCGGGTGGTTTCCTGGAAGGAGGCCGCCGAGATGAAGCTGCGCGTCTGGAGCGACGCCTTGGTGATGCCGAGCAGCACCGGCTTGCCCTCTGCCGGCTGGAAGCCGGGCTGGAGCTTGGCGTTGATCTCCTCCATCTCCTCGCGGTCGACCTGCTCGCCCACCAGCAGCGTGGTGTCGCCGGACACGGTGATCTCGACCTTCTGCAGCATCTGACGAACGATCGTTTCGATGTGCTTGTCGTTGATCTTCACGCCCTGCAGTCGATAGACTTCCTGGATTTCGGCAACCAGATATTCGGCCAGCGGCTCGATGCCCAGCACCTCGAGAATATCATGCGGGTCGGGCGAACCACCGATCAGGTTGTCGCCGCGCTTCACATAGTCGCCTTCCTGAACGTCGATCACCTTGCTCTTGGGGATGAGGTATTCGACCGGCTCGCCGCCATCCTCCGGATTGATGGCGATCTTGCGCTTCGCCTTGTAATCCTTGAGGAACTGGACGCGGCCCGACACCTTGGCAATGATGGCATTGTCCTTGGGCTTGCGGGCTTCGAACAGTTCGGCGACGCGCGGCAGACCGCCGGTGATGTCGCGGGTCTTGGCCGCTTCGCGGCTGACACGCGCCAGCACGTCACCGGCCTGCACCTGCGCGCCGTCGTCCACCGACAGGGTCGCACCCACCGCCAGCATGTAGCGTGCGGCTTCGCCCGACTGGTCGTCGAGCAGGGTGAGGCGCGGGCGAAGGTCTTCCTTGGTGCGGGCGGACCCACGATGCTCGGTCACGACGCGCTGCGCGATGCCGGTCGCTTCGTCGGTCTGTTCGGTCAGCGTCTTGCCGTCGATCAGGTCCTGATACTTCACGATGCCCGGCTTTTCGGTGATCACCGGCATGGTGAAGGGGTCCCACTCAGCGAAGCGATCGCCCTTCTTCACGGTGTCGCCATCCGCGAACAGGATGGTGGCGCCGTAAGGCAGGCGGTGCGTTTCGCGCTCGCGGCCCTCGCTGTCGATGATCGCGATCTCGCCATTGCGGGCGAGCGACAGGCGGCGGCCATTCTTGTCGGTGATGGTCGGCATGTCGCGCAGCTCGATCGTGCCGTCCGACATGGCTTCCAGGTTCGACGTTTCGTTGAAGTTCGCCGCGCCGCCGATGTGGAAGGTCCGCATGGTGAGCTGCGTGCCCGGCTCGCCGATGGACTGCGCCGCGATGACGCCGACCGCTTCGCCGATATTGACCGGCGTACCACGGGCGAGGTCACGGCCGTAGCACTTGCCGCAGACGCCCATCTTGCTTTCGCAGATCAGCGGGCTGCGGATCTTCACGGCCTGCGTGCCGATGGCCTCGATCTGCGCGACCAGCGCTTCGTCGAGCAGCGTGCCGATGGGCACGATGACCGAACCGTCCTTGCTGTCGACGATGTCCTGCGCCGTCGTGCGGCCCAGGATTCGTTCGCCGAGCGAAGCGATGACCGAGCCGCCCTGCACGATGGCCTTCATCTCCAGCGCCTTGTCGGTGCCGCAATCCTCCTCGACGACGGTGCAGTCCTGGCTGACGTCGACCAGACGGCGGGTCAGGTAACCCGAGTTCGCCGTCTTGAGCGCGGTGTCGGCCAGACCCTTGCGGGCGCCGTGGGTGGAGTTGAAATATTCAAGGACGGTGAGGCCTTCCTTGAAGTTGGAGATGATCGGCGTTTCGATGATCTCACCCGACGGCTTGGCCATCAGGCCGCGCATGCCGGCAAGCTGCTTCATCTGCGCCTGCGAACCACGGGCGCCGGAATGCGCCATCATGTAGATGGAGTTGATCGGCGCCATGCGGCCCGTATTCGGGTCCTTGGGCTGGGCGCGGATTTCGTCCATCATGGCGTTCGCGACCTGGTCGCCGCAACGGCTCCAGGCGTCGATCACCTTGTTGTACTTTTCCTGCTGGGTGATCAGGCCGTCCTGATATTGCTGCTCATAGTCGGCCACCAGCGCCTTGGTTTCGTCGACCATCGCGGTCTTCGAATCCGGGATCACCATGTCGTCCTTGCCGAAGCTGATGCCCGCCTGGAACGCGTGGCGGAAGCCCAGCGCCATGATGGCGTCGGCGAACAGCACCGTGTCCTTCTGGCCGGTGTGGCGATAGACCTGGTCGATGACGTCCCCGATCTCCTTCTTGGTGAGAAGGCGGTTGACGACGTCGAAGGGCACCTTGTGCGACTTGGGCAGGCATTCGCCCAGCAGCATGCGGCCCGGCGTGGTCTCGAAGCGCTTCATATACTGATTGCCGGCTTCGTCGGTCTGCGGCACGCGGCTGATGATCTTCGAGTGCAGGGTGACGGCCTTGGCATAGAGGGCCTGATGGACCTCCTGCATGTCGGCCAGCAGCATGCCTTCGCCCGGCTCGCCTTCGCGTTCCATGGACAGGTAATAGATACCCAGCACCATGTCCTGCGAGGGGACGATGATCGGCTTGCCGTTCGCGGGGCTGAGGATGTTGTTGGTCGACATCATCAGCACGCGGGCTTCAAGCTGGGCTTCCAGCGACAGCGGCACGTGGACGGCCATCTGGTCGCCGTCGAAGTCGGCGTTGAAGGCCGAGCAGACCAGCGGGTGAAGCTGGATCGCCTTGCCCTCGATCAGCACGGGTTCGAACGCCTGGATGCCGAGGCGGTGGAGCGTCGGCGCGCGGTTCAGCATGACCGGGTGCTCGCGGATCACCTCGTCGAGAATGTCCCAGACTTCCTTGCGCTCCTTCTCGACCCACTTCTTGGCCTGCTTAAGGGTCATGGAGAGACCCTTGGCGTCGAGGCGGGCGTAGATGAAGGGCTTGAACAGTTCGAGCGCCATCTTCTTGGGCAGGCCGCACTGGTGCAGCTTGAGTTCCGGGCCGGTCACGATGACCGAACGGCCCGAATAGTCGACGCGCTTGCCGAGCAGGTTCTGACGGAAGCGGCCCTGCTTGCCCTTCAGCATGTCGGACAGCGACTTCAGCGGACGCTTGTTCGCACCGGTGATGACGCGGCCGCGGCGGCCATTGTCGAACAGGGCGTCGACGGCCTCCTGCAGCATGCGCTTTTCGTTGCGGACGATGATGTCCGGCGCGCGCAGTTCCATCAGCCGCTTCAGGCGGTTGTTGCGGTTGATGACGCGGCGATAGAGGTCGTTCAGGTCCGAGGTCGCGAAGCGGCCGCCGTCCAGGGGAACAAGCGGGCGCAGTTCCGGCGGGATGACCGGCACGACGTCCAGGATCATCCACTCCGGCCGGTTGCCCGATTCCAGGAAGGACTCGACGACCTTCAGCCGCTTGATGATCTTCTTGGGCTTCAGTTCCGACTTGGTGACGGCCAGTTCGTCCAGCAGCGCCTGCTTCTCGCCCTCAAGGTCGAGGTCCATCAGCATCTGCTTGACCGCTTCCGCGCCGATGCCGGCGGAGAAGGCGTCTTCGCCATATTCGTCCTGCGCGTCGAGCAGTTCGTCCTCGGTCAGGAGCTGATACTTCTCCAGCGGGGTCAGGCCCGGCTCGGTGACGATGTAGCTTTCGAAATAAAGGACGCGCTCAAGCTGCTTGAGCTGCATGTCGAGCAGCAGGCCGATGCGCGAGGGCAGCGACTTCAGGAACCAGATGTGCGCGACGGGCGCGGCCAGTTCGATATGGCCCATCCGTTCGCGGCGGACCTTCGACACCGTGACTTCGACACCGCATTTTTCGCAGACGATGCCCTTGTACTTCATGCGCTTGTACTTGCCGCACAGGCATTCATAGTCCTTGATCGGACCGAAGATGCGGGCGCAGAACAGGCCGTCACGTTCCGGCTTGAACGTGCGGTAGTTGATGGTTTCCGGCTTCTTGATCTCGCCGAAGGACCAGCTGCGGATGCGCTCCGGAGAGGCAAGGCCGATCTGGATCTGGTCGAAGGTTTCCGGCTTCTGGATCGGATTGGCGAAGTTCGTCAGTTCGTTCATTTTTCAGTCCCTCTAGAGGGTAAATTGTTCGGGGCGGGGCAGGGAGGGAGCGCCGTCTTCGGGAGACAGCGCTCCGGAGTTCCCTTTATTCCGCCGCCTGCGCGAAGCCGTCATCGTCCTCGATCTCGTCCATCGACGCGAGTTCGACATTGAGGCCCAGCGAGCGCATTTCCTTGACCAGCACGTTGAAGCTTTCGGGAATGCCGGCCTCGAACGTGTCGTCGCCCTTGACGATCGCCTCATAGACCTTGGTGCGGCCGACCACGTCGTCCGACTTCACCGTCAGCATTTCCTGCAGCGTGTAGGCGGCGCCATAGGCCTGGAGCGCCCACACCTCCATCTCACCGAAGCGCTGGCCGCCGAACTGCGCCTTGCCGCCCAGCGGCTGCTGGGTGACGAGGCTGTAGGGGCCGATGGAGCGTGCGTGGATCTTGTCGTCGACCAGGTGGTGCAGCTTCAGCATGTAGATGATGCCGACAGTCACCTTGCGGTCGAACTTGTCGCCCGTGCGGCCGTCGAACAGGTCCGACTGGCCCGACGAGTGCAGGCCCGCCAGTTCCAGCATCGCCGACACGTCCGCTTCGCGGGCGCCGTCGAACACCGGGGTCGCCATCGGCACGCCGCGTGCGAGATGTTCGGCCAGGTCCACGATCTGGTCGGCCGTGCGGCCTTCGATCTGGTCGGCATATTGCGGCCCATAGGTTTCGAGCAGGCGGGTCTTCACCGCATCCGGCATCTCACCGCCCTGCGCGTTCGGATTGGCTTCGCGCCATTCCTCCAGCGCATGCTTGAGCTGCTGGCCCAGGCCGCGCGCGGCCCAGCCGAGGTGCGTTTCGAAGATCTGCCCGACGTTCATGCGCGACGGCACGCCCAGCGGGTTCAGCACGATGTCGACATGGGTGCCGTCCTCCAGGAACGGCATGTCCTCGATCGGCAGGATGCGCGAGATGACGCCCTTGTTGCCGTGACGGCCGGCCATCTTGTCGCCCGGCTGCAGCTTGCGCTTCACCGCGACGAAGACCTTCACCATCTTGAGCACGCCCGGGGGCAGTTCGTCGCCGCGCTGCAGCTTGTCGACGCGGTCCTCGAACTTCTCGACGATCAGCTTCACCGCTTCGTCATATTGCGCCTTGACCGCTTCGATGCCGGCCTGGCGGGCGTCGTCCGCGACCGCGAACTTCCACCATTCATGACGCTCGACCTCAGCCAGCAGGGCTTCGTCGATTTCCACGCCCTTGCGCACGCCCTTGGGAGCGGCCGTGGCGGTCTGGCCCAGCAGCATTTCCTGGAGGCGGTTGAAGGTGGCGCGGTTCAGGATGGCGCGTTCGTCCTCCCGGTCCTTGGCGAGACGGTCGATTTCCTCCCGCTCGATCGCCATGGCGCGCTCATCCTTGTCGATGCCGTGGCGGTTGAAGACGCGGACTTCCACGACCGTGCCGGCAACGCCCGGCGGCAGACGCAGCGAGGTGTCGCGCACGTCGCTCGCCTTTTCACCGAAGATCGCGCGGAGCAGCTTTTCTTCCGGGGTCATCGGCGATTCGCCCTTGGGGGTGATCTTGCCGACCAATATGTCGCCCGGCTCCACTTCGGCGCCGATATAGACGATGCCCGCCTCGTCGAGGTTGCGCAGCGCTTCCTCGCCGACGTTCGGGATGTCGCGGGTGATGTCCTCCGGCCCCAGCTTGGTGTCGCGGGCCATGACCTCGAACTCCTCGATATGGATCGAGGTGAAGACGTCATCCTTCACGATCCGCTCGGAGATCAGGATGGAGTCTTCGTAGTTGTAGCCGTTCCAAGGCATGAACGCGACCAGCGTGTTGCGGCCCAGCGCCAGCTCGCCGAACTCGGTCGACGGGCCGTCGGCGATGACGTCGCCGGCTTCTATCAGGTCGCCCACCTTCACCAGCGGGCGCTGGTTGATGCAGGTGTCCTGGTTGGAGCGCTGGAACTTTTGCAGCGTGTAGATGTCGACGCCCGACTGGCCGGGTTCGATGTCGCCGGTGGCGCGGATCACGATGCGGGTCGCGTCGACCTGATCGATGATGCCTGCGCGGCGGGCGGCGATGGCGGCGCCCGAGTCACGCGCAACCGTGCCTTCCATGCCGGTGCCGACGAACGGCGCCTCGGCACGGACCAGCGGCACGGCCTGACGCTGCATGTTCGATCCCATGAGCGCGCGGTTGGCGTCGTCATTTTCCAGGAACGGGATGAGCGAGGCCGCGACCGACACCAGCTGCTTGGGGCTGACGTCCATCAGGGTGATGTGGTCCTTGGGCGCCATCAGGAATTCGCCCGCCTCCCGCGCCGAGATCAGGTCTTCGGCCAGCGTGCCCTCTTCGGTCAGCTCGGCGTTGGCCTGCGCGATCGTGTGCTTGGCTTCTTCCATCGCCGACAGATAGACGACCTCGTTCGTCACCTTGCCGTCGATCACCTTGCGGTAGGGCGTTTCGATGAAGCCGTATTTGTTCACGCGGCTGAAGGTCGCGAGGCTGTTGATCAGACCGATGTTCGGGCCTTCCGGCGTTTCGATCGGGCAGATGCGGCCATAATGGGTCGGGTGAACGTCGCGGACTTCGAAGCCGGCGCGCTCGCGGGTCAGGCCGCCCGGCCCAAGCGCAGAGACGCGGCGCTTGTGGGTGACTTCCGACAGCGGGTTGGTCTGGTCCATGAACTGCGAAAGCTGCGAGGAGCCGAAGAACTCACGCACGGCGGCCACGGCGGGCTTGGCGTTGATGAGGTCGTTCGGCATCACAGTCGACACGTCGACGCTCGACATGCGTTCCTTGACGGCGCGCTCCATGCGGAGAAGCCCGACGCGATACTGGTTTTCCAGCAGTTCGCCCACCGAGCGGACGCGGCGGTTGCCGAGATTGTCGATGTCGTCGATCTCGCCCTTGCCGTCCTTCAGGTTCACCAGTTCCTTGACGACCGCAAGGATGTCCTCGGTCCGCAGGGTGGTGACGGTATCCTCGGCGTCGAGGTCGAGGCGCATGTTGAGCTTGACGCGGCCCACGGCCGACAGGTCGTAGCGTTCCGGATCGAAGAAGAGGCCGGCGAAGAGGGCTTCGGCGGTTTCCTTCGTCGGCGGTTCGCCGGGGCGCATCACGCGATAGATGTCGGCCAGCGCCTGGTCCCGCTCCTCGGCCTTGTCGGCCTTCAGCGTGTTGCGGATCCACGGGCCGGTGGTGACATGGTCGATGTCGAGCAGTTCGAGGCGGTCGATGCCCGCCTTGTCCAGCTTTTCGAGGTTTTCCGGCGACACTTCGTCCCCGGCCTCGATGTAGATTTCGCCGGTGCTCTCGTTGATGAGGTCATAGGCGCTGTAGCGGCCATAGACTTCCTCGGTCGGGATCAGCAGGGTTTCAAGGCCGTCCTTCTCCGCCTTGTTGGCGGCGCGGGGCGAAATCTTGTGACCGGCGGCGAACACCACCTCGCCCGACTTGGCGTCGACGATGTCGAAGGCGGGCTTCTGGCCCCGCCAGGCTTCGGCGGTGTAGGGAATCTGCCAGCCGCCTTCGCCGCGCAGGAAGGTCACCTTGTTGTAGAAATAGCCCAGAATGTCCTCGGCATTGAGGCCGAGCGCATAGAGCAACGCCGTGACCGGCAGCTTGCGCTTGCGGTCGATGCGGACGTTGACGATGTCCTTGGCGTCGAATTCGAAGTCGAGCCACGAACCGCGATAGGGGATCACGCGGGCGGCGAACAGATATTTGCCCGAAGAGTGGGTCTTGCCCCGGTCATGGTCGAACAGGACGCCCGGCGAGCGGTGCATCTGCGACACGATGACGCGCTCCGTGCCGTTGACGATGAAGGTGCCGTTCTGCGTCATGAGCGGCATGTCGCCCATGTACACGTCCTGCTCCTTGATATCCAGGACGGAGCGGGTTTCGGTGTCGGCATCCACCTCGAACACGATCAGGCGCAGCGTGACGCGCATCGGCGCCGCATAGGTGATGCCGCGCTGACGGCATTCCTCGACGTCATATTTCGGGTCTTCCAGCTCGTAATGGACGAAGTCCATTTCGGCGGTGCCGGCGAAATCGCGGATCGGGAAGACCGAGCGCAGGGTCTTTTCCAGGCCGGAGACATAGCCGATCGACGGATCGGAACGGAGGAACTGCTCATAGCTCTCCCGCTGGACTTCGATCAGGTTCGGCATCTGCACCACTTCGTGGATGTCGCCGAATACCTTTCTGATGCGCTTCTTCGCGCCGGTATTGCTGATCGTGGGGAGAGCTTTGGTCGCCATTGCGTATCCTGCCTGGTTGTTCGTCGCATTTTTTCGCATCGCAGCGAAAATTCAGCCTGGCCTGTCGGTTTCAGAGGTGATTCGCCCCTCCACCGCCACGCAAAAAAGTGCGGGCCGGGACTGTCCGATCCGCACTGTCAGCGTCTTGTGACCCGCCGTTTTCGCCCAATCCCGCCGGTCCCGTGCGCTAAACGAAGCCGGTCCCCGGGCGATCCGGGGGACGGTTCCCGCACGCCCGAGGGCAGTGCAAGAGCCGGATTTGAAAGACCCATATAGGCTCCATGCCCGCTCTTGTGAAGGGGGCAGGTCTGTTGATTCTGGCTGGTTGCCGCGTCAGGTCGTTGCTGTAGAGAGATGGGATGGCTTTTGCCGGGATTCAACCTCTTCTGCCGTCGGCTCGTCTGTCGTGAAACCATGGGCGCGCCTGAGTTGCGCTTTCGCACTGGCCACGGCGGCGCCTGCCTATGGGCAGGAGGATGATGAAGCCGGGGAACCTTTGGCCGGCGAGCGGACCGTCTTCGTCACGGCCCGTCGCGTGGCCGAAGCGCAGGAGAGGGTGCCGATCAGTCTTGACCGCCTTGATGCGGCCGATCTGGAACGGCGCGGTATTGCCAGGCTGGCCGATCTGGCTGGCGTGGTGCCTAATCTCACCATGCCGACCATAGGTGCCTTTGGTGCGCAGCAGCCGATCATGCGCGGCGTCTTTTCTCCCATCGGCGCATCCACGATCGGCCTCTATGTCGATGATGTGCCCATTCAGATCCGGTCGCTAGAGGTGGCGGGCAATCCCGACCTGCGCCGTTTCGACCTCGACCGCGTCGAGGTGCTGCGCGGGCCGCAGGGCACGCTGTTCGGCGCGGATTCCATGGGCGGCACCATCCGCACCCTGACCCGGCAGCCTCAACTGGAAGGCTTGGATGGGCAGGCCAGCGGCGAGTTTGCGTTGGTCGGGAGAGGGGGATTCAGCCGCGAAATGCAGGCGGCCCTGGGCGGCGCCATATTGCCCGGCCGGATCGGCATGCGCGTCAGCGCTTATTATCGCCGCGATGCCGGCGTTATCGACCGGTTCGACCCTGCTTCCGGCGGCCTGTTGACGAAGAATATCGATCACGACGCGGCGCTGGGCCTGCGCTTCGCGTTGAAGGCGGCTCTTGGCGAGCGCCTGGCGTTGACGCCGTCGCTTTTCTTCCAGAGGGCGAAGCGGGGCGACCTGCCCTTTTACGAAAGCAGCCTGGGTCTCTTCCGTCAGACCGCCAGCCTCCGCCAGCCGGGCCACGATCGTTTCCTTTTGCCCGGCCTCACTGCGCGGCTGGACCTGGGCGGCGCCGTGCTCACCGGCGTCACCGCCTGGTTGGACCGCCGCAACCGCCAGATGGTGGATTATTCGGGCTATTTCGGAGAGATCATATTGGGTGGCATGGTCCCGGGAATCCGTACGCCCGGCGGCAGCTATAGCCGGACGACGGTCGATCAAACGGTTTTCACGCAGGAGTTGCGCATTGCATCCGCCGATCCTCGTGCGTCCGTCCGCTGGCTCGTCGGCGGCTTCTACAGCCGATCGCGGATCGCCATGGAACAGCATGTGGTCGAGCCTGGGATCGCCGATCTCGCGCAGTCGCAACTGGGCCTGTCGATCGAGGAGATTTTCGGCCTGCCGTTGCTGCCCGGCGGGCTGAGCTATCAAAGCCGGCAGCAAATTCGCGAGCGCACGCTGGCGGTTTTCGGGCAGGCAAACTGGACCTTCGCGCCCCGTTGGGAAGTGACGGGAGGCCTGCGTCTGTCCTATAATCCATTGCGCTTCCGCTTGATGTCGGAGGGGCCTTTTGCGGGCGGCAGCAACGCGGTCGGGCCCCGGGGACAAAGCGATACGCCCCTCATTCCCTATGCCGGGCTGTCCTGGCGACCGGGGGGCGACAGTCTTGTCTATCTGAGCGCCGGCAAGGGTTTTCGCGGCGGGGGGACCAATGGAGCGGTGCCGGCGAACAGTTGCGCGGCCGATCTTTCGGCGCTGGGCCGCGCTGCCGCACCGGACAGCTATGGCTCCGACTCGCTCTGGAGTTATGAGGTGGGCGTAAAGGCGGGATTGCCCGCCCGGCGGCTTCACTTGTCGTTGGCCGCTTTCCGCATCGACTGGCGACGCATACAGCAGTCCGTCACCTTGCCCAATTGCGGCTTTTCCTATGTCGACAACCTGGGGGCGGCTCGCAATCAGGGTGTCGAGCTGGCGTTACGGAGCGAGCCGCTGCGGCGGCTGGTGCTGGATTTCTCGTTCGGCTTCGTGGATGCGCGTTTCCGCCGCGATGTCGGGCTTCCAGGTTCGGCTATCGTCGCGGCGGGCGACCGGATACCCTATGTACCGCGATGGTCGGGGACGCTGGCGGCGGAATATGGCTTTACGCTGCCGGGGCGGCTGGACGGTTTCGTCCGGACCGAATGGCGGCGGGCAGGGCGCTATCGCCGCGCACCTTCGACCCGGTCGGTGGCCTATGATCCGCGTGTCTATTCGGGCGAGGGAAGCGAACTGCTGTTCCTGCGCATGGGGCTTGGCCGCGATAGCTGGCAGTTGTCCGCCTTTGCCGACAATCTGCTGAACAGCCGCGCGCTGCTCTACCGCAATGCGGAGCTGGTGCCGGTAACCGGATCGCCGCTGCGCGAAATGGCGCAACGGCCGCGCACTGTCGGTCTGTCAGCCAGCTTCGGCCTGTGACGAACGAACCGATGCGATAAGCGGCGCGGCGGCCAGTGCGAGTGCCGCATAGACCGAGACGGGCAAGCCGTAACCGCCGCCCGCCGCGCGCATCTGGTCTGTCCAGAGCGGCGCCAGCGCGCCAACCAGGCTGATGATCGCGGTGTTGAGGCCGAGCAGCCGGGGGAACGCCTCCGCCTCCACCGCGTCGGCGAGCAGCATCGATCCCGACTGGCCCGGCAGCGCGCTCGCAACGCCCCAGAGCAGGACGAACAGCCAGACCCCGGCCATGTCCATCATGCGGATCCCCAGCAGCGCCATGGTCCCCGCGGCCAGCAGCAGCGCCGTCGCGGTCAGGCTGCGCCGCGCGCCGAGCCGGTCGGCCAGCATGCCGCCCATCAACAGGGCGGGCAGGCCGAGCAGATTGGCGCTGCTATAGGCGAGGACCGCCGTGGATTGGCTCAGGCCCTCCGCCATCAGGATGTCCACCGCCGCGAACAGCACGCCGTTGATCGCGAGCTGCAACAGGGTCATGGCCAGCACGATCCGGAGGAAATTCCCGGTCCGGATGGCTGCCGGGGGCGCGGTCCGCTCCACCGGCATCGGCCCGGCATCCGTCCGGTCCCCGGGGACGAGCAGCACCAGCAGGGGGCAGGCCAGCACGATCGCCGCCGAGCAGAACAGCATGGCCATGCGCCAGGTCCAGAAGGTCATGGCCGCCGCGACAAATGGCGGGATGACGGCGCCCGCGACGACGGCGGCGCCCAGAAAGACCGCAAGCGCCAGGCCGCGCCGCGCCACATGATGCCGCGTGATGACGGCGATGCCGGGCACGATGGTCGATGCGCCCACGCCGAAGCCCGACAGCGCCATGCCCGCCATCAAGGCCGTTCGCTGCTGCGCGATGGCGGCGAGCGCGAAGCCGGCCGCACTGAGCAGAACGCCGATCAGCAGCACCGACCGGACGCCGGCTTTTCCCATGGACGAACCGACCGCCAGGCTGGCAAGGCTCATCGCCAGCAGGAACGCGGTGGCGCCGCCGCCCGCCTGCCCCCCGAAATCGGCCGCGATCCCGGGCAGGAGCACGCCCAGCGACATCAGCGTGCACCCCTGGACCAGCAGCGTCATGGCCGACAGGGCGAGGACCGGAAGCCAGGCGCCGTCTGCGGAAAAGCGCGGGAGGAGGAGCAAGGGACGCGGCACGACGGCAGCTTTATCCGTTTTTCCAGCAATTTGAATGGATCGGTGTCCGATTTGTGCAATGCGGCAGGGCGCAATTGCGTATATTCCGCATGGGGACGTGGAGAGATCGGGGCAAAGCTGTGATCCGGACGGAGGATATTTACGACGCGGCGACCGACGACGGCGCGTTCGACCGGCTGGCTTCGACGCTGGCCGACGCGGTCGGCGCGCGCTCGGGCGTTCTGCATTGGGGCCGCACGCCCCAGCATGTCGCGGAAATCTCCTACTCCGGCTATTTCACCGATGCGCAAATGGCGCTTTACGACGAGGAGTTTCAGGACGACGACATTTGGGGCGTCGCGCTGGACCGGGCAGAGGCCGTCAATCGCGTCTGGAATGTCGAAGCGCTCGTGCCGACCCATGCCTATGAAGGCAGCCGCATCTACAATGAGTGGATCAAGGGCATGGGCGACGACACTTTCCGTTGCCTGGGCGGCGTGATCCGGAAGGACGGGACGACCGGCCATATCGGCCTGCATCGGGGCCGCACGCAAAAGCCGTTCAACGAGGGCGAAGTGCGGGCGATGCAGGACAGCATCGATCATATCGGCCGCATGTTCGCGATCCGCAGCAAGCTGGACCGCGCCAACCATTATGGCCGTTCGCTGCACGCGACGCTCGACATGGTGGGCCATGCCGTCTTCACCCTGCGCGCCAACGGCGCGCTGATCGACTGCAACCGGATGGCGGACGCGCTGCTGCGTCGGGGCGATGCGCTGAGCTTGCGGCAGCGGCAGTTGAAGGCGCGCGATCCCCGCGATGACGAAGCGTTGCAGGCCGCCTTCAGGGCTGCGACGGCCCGGCAGGGTGGACAGGCGAGCGCGATCTTCGTCCATCGCGAACGGGGCGCGCCCTATGTGCTGTCGATCGCCGCGGTGCGGGTCGGCATGGAGCGGCAGATCGTCGCGATCGCCACCGATCCCGCCGACCGGGACCAGAGCCTCGCCAGCCGCATCCGATCGCTTTACGGCCTCACCAGGGCGGAGGCGGAGGTGGCCGAAGCGCTTTGCCAGGGGCGGGGCCTGGAAGACCTGTCGCAGGAACGCGGCGTGGCGCTCAACACCGTGCGGACGCAGATCAAGAATATCTATGTGAAGCTGGATTGCAGCCGCCAGTCCGAACTGGTCGCCCGCATCGGCGCGCTGCCGCGCCTGAGCGGGTTCGAGGACATAGAATAGATAGAAGGCGAGACGGAGCGCCCTTCAGGGTTGGGCGGGCGCCGTCACGGCCGGCGACGGCGGCGCGATCTTCACCACTTCGAAGCGTTCCTTGCGGCGCACGCCCGCCAGTTCCGGCGCGGCGGGGGGCGGCGGCGGGGCTGCCGCCCTGGGGTTCCGCTGGAGCATGCATTCATCCTTGTTGCCGCGCGGCGTCTGGAAGCAGTTCCAGAGCGAGCGCTGCAATCCCGTGGCGCTGTTGTGGATATAGGCGAAGGCCATGCTTTCCATCTGGTCGCCCGACAGAGGCAGGCCGCCCGGCGCGGTTCCCGCTCGCCAGGCCATGATCCGGCATTCCGGGCGCCCGGCGCAGAAGGTCTGGGCCATGGTCGGCCAACTGTCGGGGGAGATGGCGCGCCCCAGTTCGACCAGGAAACTCCTGGCCCCCGGCGCGATGGCGATGAGCCGGACGCCGGCCATCGTCCGGCCCAGCGAATCCGCCCCTATCGCCTGCTGCGGCCGGGCGGCGAGGTCGGCCAGCGTGCCGCCGGTCAGGGCAGGCGGCGACAGACCGGCGGGCGCATCCGGATCGCCCTGGTGCGCGGCGGACAGGCGCGCGATGCGCTGCACCAGCGGCTCGCCGCTTTCGCCCGCGCGGCGGAAGGCGGGGGGCGTGCCCCACCAGCCCCGCCAGCGGAAGAAGAGATGGGTGCCCACGGACGTGATCTTGTCCAGGCTGCCGCTCCAGTAGGGCACGACCCAATCGGTATGATAATGGGTGGCGTAGCCGACCGGCTTGTACACCTTGCCCGCCAGGGCCGCCCGCGCGATGTCCCGCGCCCTTTCCCACGCCGCCTGTGTCGGCGTGCGGGCGAGCGCGCCGTCGCAGGTGAAGGTGAACTGGCACCCCGTCGTCCGTTCCTGCCCCTGGAAGACGACGCCGCAGACCGTCTTGGGAAAGGCGGGATGCCGCACGCGGTTCAGCACCACCTGCGCGACGGCCCGCTCGCCCACGGCATCGTCGCCCGCCTCGTAAAGCTGCGCGGCGGCCAGGCAGTCCGTGGCGCGGGCAAGGTCGATGGGCGATCCTGAGAAGAGGAATGGCCGCGCCGCCGGATTGGGCAGGGGGGAGAAGGGAATGGCGGCGTTGAAGGCCCGCGCCTGATCGCGCTCCAGCGCATAGACCTCCACCGGTGCGACCGCCGGCGGCGGCGTGGCGGGGCGCGTGAGCCGGGCGGCGGCGACGGCTTCCGGGCGCGGCCTGCCGGGAGGCACCCGCGCCTCCCAGGCGGAAACCATAGCGGGCAGGCCGACGAACAGCACGAGCCAGAGCAGCCACATCGAACGATGCGGCTGGCTGGTGGGGTTTGCGTCGGTCATGCCCGTTCCGGCTCTAGCCTGTGTCTGGCCTTATTCGGGCAGGAAGTCGGGCACCGACAGATAGCGTTCGCCGGTGTCATAGTTGAAGCCCAGAACGCGGCTGCCCGCCGGGAGTTCCGGCAGCTTCTGATGGATGGCGGCCAGCGTCGCGCCGGAGGAGATGCCGACCAGCACGCCTTCCTCCCGCGCGGCGCGGCGGGCGAATTCCTTGGCGTCGGCCGGATCGACCTGGATCACGCCGTCCAGCAACTGGGTGTGGAGGTTGGCGGGGATGAAGCCAGCGCCGATCCCCTGGATCGGGTGAGGGCCGGGCTGGCCGCCGCTGATGACATGGGACAGGGTCGGTTCGACCGCATAGACCTTCAGATGGGGCCAGAGCTGCTTGAGCACCTGCGCGACGCCGGTGATGTGGCCGCCGGTGCCGACGCCGGTAATCAGCGCGTCAAGCGGCGAGTCGGCAAAGTCCGTGGCGATTTCCTGCGCCGTGGTGCGGACATGCACGTCGATATTGGCGGGGTTCTCGAACTGTTGCGGCATCCAGGAACCGGGGGTCTGCTCCACCAGTTCCAGCGCACGCTCGATCGCGCCCTTCATGCCCTTTTCGCGCGGCGTCAGGTCGAAGCTGGCGCCATAGGCCAGCATCAGCCGGCGGCGTTCCAGGCTCATGCTCTCGGGCATGACCAGGATCAGCCTGTAGCCCTTGACCGCCGCGACCATGGCCAGGCCGACGCCGGTATTGCCGGATGTCGGTTCGATGATGGTGCCGCCGGGCTTGAGATCGCCCGACGCCTCCGCCGCCTCGATCATCGACAGGGCGATTCGGTCCTTGATCGACCCGCCGGGGTTGGACCGTTCGGACTTGATCCACACCTCTGCATCACCGAACAGCCGGTTGACGCGGATATGCGGCGTGTTGCCGATGGTTTCCAAGATACTGGATGCCTTCATTGCACTTTCTCCTGCATGGGCTCGGCCGCCCTTGTTTCGGGTGGGTCGAAGGTACGGGCAAGGCGGAGTTCTGGAAAGAGCTTCGCCCAGATAAGGGTTATCACGATGGCGCCGATCCCGCCGCCGATCACCGCCGCGACCGGCCCGACCAGCGCGGCGAGGAAGCCGGACTCCGCCTCGCCCAGTTCGTTGGAGGCGGAAATGGTGAGCTGCGACAGGCTGGATACGCGGCCGCGCATCTCGTCGGGGGTGTGAAGCTGGATCAGCGACTGGCGGACATAGACGGACACCATGTCGGCCGATCCCAGCAGGATCAGCGCGCCGATGCCGACTTCCGGCGCGATGGCGCGGGGCAGGAAGGCGGTCGAGCCGAAGACGATCGTGGCGATGCCGAAGAGGATGACGGCGCCCAGCATCTTGAGTCCGACTTCCGTCTTCATCGGCCGGAAGGAGAAGAAAAGGGCCGTGACCCCCGCGCCGATGCCGGGGGAAGCGGCGAGATGGCCGAGGCCGGCCGAACCCACATGCAATATGTCGCGGGCATAGACCGGCAGCAGCGCCGTCGCGCCCGCCAGCAGCACCGCGAACAGGTCGAGCGTGATGGTCGCCAGAACCAGCCGGTTGGTGCGGACATAGGTGAGGCCGTCGATCATCTGGCGCACCGGGTGCCGGCTGGTGTCGCGCGGCGGCTGAGGCACCGGGCCGATCAGCATCATGCAGAGCAGGGCGACCGTAAACAGGCCCGACGCCAGCGCATAGGCCCCCCAGGGCTGCATCGCATAGGCATAGCCGCCCAGCGCCGGGCCCGCGATCATGCCCGCCTGCCACACGACGCTGGAAATGGCGATGGCGTTGGGCAGCAGTTCGCGCGGGACCAGATTGGGGGCGAGCGCGCTATAGGCCGGGCCATTGAATGCACGCGCGACGCCGACCAGGGCGGCGATGCCGAAGATCAGCGGCAGGCTGACCCAGCCCTCATAGGTGGCGAAGGCGAGGACGGCCGACGCCAGCACCAGCAGCAGCAGGGTGAAACGGGTGATCAGGCGCCGATCGAAATGGTCGGCCACCCATCCCGTCACGGGCGTCAGGAAGAAGAGGGGCAGGAACTGCGCCAGCCCGATCAGGCCGAGCTGGGCCGAGGCGGCGCCGGTGCTCATCGTTTCGCGGGCGACATTATAGGCCTGCCAGCCCAATATGATCATCATGCTATATTGCGCCAGAACCGTCGCCAGCCGCCCCAGCAGATAGGCCCGGAAATTGCCGAAGCGCAGGGGATGGGCGGGAACCGGGGGGCTAAGCATGCGCCCTCCTTAGCGCCTGCACAATGATCCTCGCAACCGCGGCGGTAGAGAAAAGGCGCAGCAATATTTGGGGCGGTGATGGTCTGGCTTTAGAGGAGATCGGGCCTGTTCCCCATGCGCTTGGGCATGGCGGCTTTCGGCTGGGCAGGCTTTCCGTGTCGGTGGGGTCGAACCCTATCGATCCGGCTGCAACAGGATGCCGCTTACCGATCCATTGCGCACCGAGCAGACGAAGGGCACCGACCGCCGGCCGTCGAACGGACCGACTTCGCCTTCCACTTCCCAACCGGTGGACATGGTGCTGGCGGCGATCCGTCCCAGGACCTTCGCGCCCGGTCCTGCCTCTTCCCGCGCCTTGGCCGCGCAGGCATTGCGGGCTGCCGTGGCGGTCTGGATCGGGCCGTAGCCGGGCGACACATAGGGTTGGCGTCTGGCATCGCGTTCGGCCTGACGGTCGCGGGCGATGTCGCTGGCGATGGCGGCGTCCGTGGCGCGGCGCAGGTCGCGATAATCCTGTGCATGGGCGGGCAGGGCAGGCGCCAGACCCAGGGTGCAGATGCCCAGGGTGAAGATGATCCTCTTTCGCATGGCATGTCTCCCCGATTATTTGAACAGGCTGCCCAATATGCCGCGCACCAGTTGCCCCGCAATGCCGCCGGACCTGCGGCTGGACCCGCCGAAGACCGCCCGGCCGATTTCATTGGCGACCTGACGCCCGACGGAAGAGGCGGCGGAGCGGGTCGCGGACTGGATCGCCTTGTCGAAGGAGGAGGGCCTGGCGGCTTCACGGGCGGCGGCGGCTTCCTGCCGCGCCTGTTCCTTTAGCTGGGCCTCGCGCTGCTTGGCCTCTATTTTGGCCTGGGCGGCGGCCGCCTTGTCCGCTTCGGCCTGCGCCTTGGCGGCCTGCGCGGCGGCGGCGGCGGCCTGACCCCGGGCGGCGAGGATTTCCTCGGCCGACTCCCGATCGACGGTCGCGTCATATTTGCCCGCGCAGGGGGATATGGACTGGATGATCGCCCGTTCCTTGGCATCAAGCGGGCCCAGGCGCGACCGGGGCGGGGCGATCAACGTGCGCTGGACGATGCCGGGCGAGACGTCCTCCTGCAGCAGCGACACCAGCGCCTCGCCCACCTTGAGTTCGGTGATCGCGGTTTCGACGTTCAGGTCCGGATTGACGCGGAAGGTTTCCGCCGCCGCCTTGATCGCCTTCTGGTCGCGGGGGGTGAAGGCGCGCAGGGCGTGCTGGACCCGATTGCCGAGCTGGCCCGCCACATCTTCCGGAATGTCGATCGGGTTCTGCGTCACGAAATAGACGCCGACGCCCTTGGAACGGATCAGTCGCACCACCTGTTCGATCTTGTCGGTCAGCGCCTTGGGCGCATCGTCGAAGAGGAGATGCGCCTCGTCGAAGAAGAAGACGAGGACCGGCTTGTCCGGGTCGCCCACCTCGGGCAGCGTCTCGAACAGTTCGGAGAGCAGCCAGAGCAGGAAGGTGGCGTAGAGCTTGGGGCTCTGCATCAGCCTGTCGGCGGCGAGGACGTTCACATAGCCGCGCCCCTTCTCATCGACCTTCAGCATGTCGTGAATGTCGAGCGCGGGTTCCCCGAAGAAATGGTCGCCGCCCTGGCTTTCGAGCTGGAGCAACTGCCGCTGGATCGCGCCGACGCTGGCCTTGGTCACATTGCCGTAGCGCGCGGACAGGCTGTCGGCATTTTCCGCGCAATAGGCCAGCATTGCCTGCAGGTCGCCCAGGTCGAGCAGCAGCAGCCCTTCCTCATCGGCATATTTGAAGGCGATGGAGAGCACGCCCTCCTGCGTTTCGTTGAGGTCCATCAGCCGGGAAAGCAGCAGCGGCCCCATCTCGCTGACGGTGGTGCGGACGGGATGGCCCTGCTCGCCGTACAAGTCCCAGAAGATGGCGGGATTGTCGGCATAGCTGTAATTGTCGAGGCCGATCTCCCTGGCCCGCGCCACCAGCTTGTCCGCATTTTTGGCGGTGGGGGAGCCGGCCATGGCAATGCCCGCCAGGTCGCCCTTCACGTCGGCGAGGAAGACGGGCACGCCCAGTGCGGAGAAGCTTTCGGCTATGCCCTGGAGCGTCACGGTCTTGCCCGTGCCGGTCGCGCCGGCGATCAGGCCATGGCGATTGGCCCGGCGCAGGTTCAGCGTCTGGGGGATGCCGCCGTCCTTGTCCGGCGCGCCAAGGCCGATGAAAATGCCGTCGCTCATCTCGCGTCATTCTCCCAAAAAGGTGACGGGCCGCGCCCACCGGAGTCTGCCGTCCCCTTTGTAGAGGCGAGGCAGGGCTTCCGGCAAGCGCGACCCGTAACGATCGGCTGGTTTTCAGCTCTTGGCCTGTCCTGCGGCGCGCGCGCTTATTTGTCGCGCAGCCGCACCGGCAGGAACACGGCGGGCTGGCCGCGCCGCAGCACCTGGAGCAGGATCGCGCTGCGGCCCTGCGCCGACACCGCCTTCACCTGCGCGTCGAGGTCCGCCTGGGTCGCGACGGGCCGGTTGTTCGCGGTGATGATGACGTCGCCGCGGCGCAGGCCCTTGGCGCCTGCATCGGTCGAGCCGTCGACGGCGGTGATCACGATACCCCGCGTATCGGCGGCGATGCCGAGCTGGCGGATGATGGTCGAGGTCAGCGGAATGGCCGAAATGCCCAGCGACTGCTGGCTGGCCTGGCCATTATTGGAGGGGTTCTCCTGCTGCTGGCTGAAATCCTCATCCTGGCTCTGGGCGAAGGCGTTGAGTTCGTCTTCGGACGGGCGTTCGCCCACGACGGCCGTCACCGTCTGCCGCTGTCCATTGCGCAGCAGCACGATCGGCACACGTCCGCCGATCGGCTGGTTGGCGACGATGGACGAGAGATTCTGGTCCGGCGTCACTTCCTGGCCGGCGACGCTGACGATCACGTCGCCCGCCTTGATCCCGGCCTTGTCGGCGCCCTTGCCGGGCTCCACCCCCTGCACGAATTCGCCGCGATTCTTGGCGAGGCCGAGCGAATCGGCCAGATCCTCGCCCAGCGGGCTGATCTGGATGCCCAGATAGCCGCGCTTGACCGCCTGCCCCTTGCGCAGCGTGTCGACGATCGGCGCCGCCTGTTCCGACGGGATGGCGAAGCCGATGCCGACATTGCCGCCCGAGGGCGACAGTATCTGGCTGTTGATGCCGATCACATTGCCGCGCATGTCGAACATCGGGCCGCCGCTATTGCCCTGGTTGATCGAGGCGTCGGTCTGGATGAACTTGTCGTAGGTGCCGCCGGTGCCGCGATGCACGGCGGAAATGATGCCGGCCGTCACCGTGCCCGACAGGGCGAAGGGATTGCCGATGGCGATCACCCAGTCGCCCACGCGCGCCTTGGTGCTGTCCCCGAACTTCACGAAGGGCAGGGCTTTCCTCGGCTCGATCTTGAGCACGGCGATGTCGGTGGCGGGATCGCGGCCCACCAGCTTGGCCGGATATTCCTCGCTATTGGTCAGCGTGACGGTGATGGAATCGACGCTGGCCCCTTCGGCGCCGGCGGACACCACATGGTTGTTGGTGACGATATAGCCGTCGGCGGAGATGATGAAGCCCGACCCCAGCGATTGCGCCTGACGGGTCTGCGGCCTTCCGCCCGGAGCGCCGAACAGGTCGCCAAAGGGCGTGCCGGCGAAGGGATTCTGCACCTGCACGCGCTGCTTGGTGGAAATGTTGACCACGGCCGGTTGCAGCTTCTCGACCATGTCGGCCAGGCTTGCCGGGGCGCCGGCGGGGGCGGCGGCCTGCATGCCTTCATTCTGCGCGACCTGCGCGCCGACATTGGAACTGGTCGTGACGGCGATGGCCGTGCCGCCGAGCAGCAGGGCGCCGGTAATGGCATAAGCGTAACGCACTCGTGACGGTCCTCTCATGAACTTGCGAAGGAAAGGCGGGACTCTGCGATGAGCGGGATGCGCCGTCTTGCCTTAACCCTCATTGAATGACGCTGGTTCCGTAATGAAATCAACGCCCCTGGAACTGCTTCAGGAAATCATTGTCGCGGGAGAGGACCATGGTGGTCGACCCCTGCCGGTCCGGAGCGAAAGTATAGCGATAGGCCTGCATGGCGCGATAGAAATCGTAGAACTGGGCGTCCTTGCCGAAGCTTTCCGAATAGATGCGGGCGGCGTTGGCGTCCGCCTCCGCGCGGATGATCTGCGCCTGCTTGGCGCCCTGAGCGCGGATGGTGAGCGCTTCCTGTTCCCGCGCCGTGCGCATGCGGGTGAAGGCGCTTTCCAGCGGCGCGCCGTCGGGCAGGTCGGCCCGCTTGATCCGCACATCGACGATCTGCGCGCCATATTGCCGGGCGACGCGGTTCAGGCCCGCCTCGATATTGTCCATCACTTGGCCCCGCTCGGGGGAGAGCAGCGCCGCGAAGGGCCGCTTGCCCAGTTCGTTGCGCAGCGCGGAGCCCAATATCGGGCGCAGGGCGTCCGACACCCGCTCCTCGCTGCCCGCGGCGATGTACATGCGCAGCGGATCGACGATGCGGTAACGGGCGAAGGCGTCGACCTGAAGCCGGAGCTGGTCGGTGGACAGCACCTGCTGCCGCTCCATCTCCACCGACAGGACGCGCTTGTCGATCCAGACGATCTGGTCGATGAACGGCCAGCGCAGGATGATCCCCGCGCCCGTCTTGCCGAAATCCTCGTTGGGGCGATAGCGGTTGATGATCTTCTTGGGATCGCCGAAGCGCACGATCACGCCCTGCTTGGTTTCAGGCACGATGGCGATGGTGCTGCCGATCAGCAGCAGCGCGGCGATGGCCAGCAGCGCCAGCGCGACGGGATGGCGGGCGAGGTTCTGCATCACTGGCCCTCCACGGTCGCGCTGCCCTGCGCGGTGCTGCCCTGCGCCCGGCGCTTGAGTTCGGGAAGGGGCAGATAGGGCGTGACATTGCCGCTTTCGACGATGGTCTTGTCGACGTTCGACAGGACACCCTCCATGGTTTCATAATACATGCGGCGGCGGGTGACGTCGGGCGCGAGCCTGTACTGCTCATAGACCTTGTCGAAGGCGGCGGCTTCGCCCTGCGCCTTGGCGGTCACCTGCTGCGCGGCGGCGCGGGCTTCGTTGAGATAGGTCTGGGCCGTCTGCTGCGCCGCGGACACCGCCTTGAACGCATCGTTGACGGCGGTCGGCGGATCGGCCTGCTTGATGGCGACGCCCTGCACGCGGATGCCCGAGCGGTAGCCGTCCAATATCTCCTGCATCCGTTGTTCGACCTGCTGCTCGATCTCCGTGCGGCCGGCGCCCAGCGCATCCTCCAGGCTGACGCTGGCGACGACGGAGCGCATCGCGCTTTCGGCGACTTCGCGCACCGATGAGTCAGGGTCGGAAAGCTGGAACAGATAGAGTTCCGGGCTGCGGATGTTCCAGCGCACGGAATAGGCGAGGTCGATGATGTTCTGGTCGCCGGTCAGGACCAGATTCTCGCTCTCCGCCCGCGTCGAGCCGATGTCGATGGTGCGGATTTCCTCGACGTCGACGGTCGTCACATTTTCCAGTGGGGCAGGCAGCGTCAGGCTGATGCCGGGGGACAGGGTGCGGCTGTATTTGCCCAGCAGGGTGACGACGCCGCGTTCCTGCGGGCCGACCCGGTGGAAGCAGGTCAGGACCAGCCACAGCACCACCAATATGCCGATGGCGGCCGGCCACAGCGCCTTGCCGGATGGGCGGGGCGGCAGATTGCCGAAGCCGCCACCCCCCTGGCCGAAGCTTTCCTTGCTGCGGCGGAGCAGTTCCTCGATCGCGGAAGGGCCCTTGGCGCCGGGGCGTCCCGGCTGGGTCCACGGGTTGCGCGGCCCGTCGCTGCCCTTGCCTTCGCCGCCCTTGCCCTGGCCGTCATTGCCGTCCGGACCGTCGCTCTTGCCGCCCCACGGACCCTGGGCCATGGCGCTCGCTATGCCCGGCATCCACCCGAAAAATCTCTTCATGCCTTCTCTATAGGTAGGCTCTCCGGCGAAAAACAGTGCCCTTCGCAACGATTATTGTTTCGAATGATGTCGATGGCCAAGAAAAACGGCGGCCTGCCGGTTTCGCCGGACGGGGAAAGTCCCTAGATGGCCTGCCATGACCCAGCTTGAAGATTTCGCCGCTCGCCTCAAAACGCTGACCGACGGCCGCGCCAGCGCGCCGCGCCTGAAGGACGGGGTGATGTCGCTGGTGCTGGACGTGGCGGGCCTGTCGTCCGATCAGCGCGACGCCGTGGCCGCCGCGATCCGGGAGGGCGCGCTGACCGTGCCCGGGGTCGAGGATGTGCGCATCGCCATGACGGCCGAGCGCAGGCCGCTGAAGATCGTCGCCGTCGCATCGGGCAAGGGCGGGGTGGGCAAATCCACGCTGTCGGCCAATCTCGCCGTCGCGCTGCAAAGGCTGGGGGTGAAGGTAGGGCTGGTCGACGCCGATATTTACGGCCCGTCGCAGGCGCGGCTGATGGCCAGCGAGGACAGGAAGCCGCAGGCGAAGGACAAGCAGCTCATCCCGGTGCAGAGCCCCTTTGGCGTTCCGATGCTTTCCATGGGCCATCTGGTCGAGCCGGGCAAGGCGCTCGCCTGGCGCGGGCCGATGGCGGGCAATGCGCTGGCCCAGCTGATCGAGGCGGATTGGGGCGATGCGGAGCTGCTGATCGTCGACATGCCGCCGGGCACGGGCGACGTGCAGCTGTCGATGGTGCAGAAGCACAAGCCGGCCGGCGCCGTCATCGTCTCCACGCCGCAGGACCTGGCGCTGATCGACGCGGTACGCGCGGTGAGCCTGTTCGAGCAGACGCAGGTGCCGATGATCGGCCTTGTCGAGAATATGGCGGGCTATGCCTGCCCCCATTGCGGGGAAGTGTCGGACCCCTTCGGTCAGGGCGGCGCGGAAGCGGCCGCCGGGGAAATGGGGATGCCCTTCCTTGGCCGGATACCGCTCGCCATCGACATTCGCCGCCGGTCCGATGCGGGCGATCCTCCGGCGGCGGGGGACGACGCGCATGGTGTGGCTTTCCGCACGATTGCGGAGAAGGTCGTTGCGTGGCTGCGGGGTGGGCGCTGACGTCTTCACCCTGTTCCTTCTTTCGTCGTCCCGGCGATAGCCGGACCTCGTGAGACTACTCCATGCCCTATCGCCTGAGATCCCGGCTTGCATTGGGATGAAGGGGTTGGAGGGAACGGCTTGCGCCTCTCCAGCGTCCTTCCCATGTCTCGCGAATATGGAGGACCCCTCATGCCGCTTACCGATGCGCAGGATATAGCCGATCTGCTGAACGAAACCCGCACCATAGCGCTGGTCGGCATTTCCGACCGGCCCGACCGGCCGAGCTATGGCGTGATGAAGACCCTTCAGGATCACGGCTATCGCGTGCTGCCCGTCAATCCGCAGATCGCGGGCGAGCATGTCCATGGCGAATTCGTCTGGGCCAGCCTGTCCGACATCGGCGTGCCGATCGACATGGTCGACATCTTCCGCCGCAGCGACGCCGCGGGGGAGGTAGTGGACGATGCCATAGCGGCAGGGGCCAAGGCGGTCTGGATGCAGTTGGCCGTGGTCGATGAGGCCGCGGCGGCCCGGGCCGAGGCGGCCGGGCTCAAGGTGGTGATGGATCGCTGCCCCGCCATCGAGATACGCCGGCTCCAGCTCAGGCCCGTCGCCTGAACCTTCGGGCGCAATAGGGCTTTGCAGAGCTTCCAAGCCCCTCTATCAGCGATGGCATGGGGCGCGCACCGCGGAAGCAGGGTCAGCAGACGAAAAAGGGTTTGGACCGGCGCACCCTGCTGGTCGGCGGGGGCGCCACGGTGGGGCTGCTGCTGGCATGGGCCATATGGCCGCGCTCCTATCGCGCCAGTCTCAACACCGCGCCGGGCGAGACCGCGTTCAACGCTTTCCTGAAGATCGACCGGTCTGGCCAGGTCGTCGTCATCGTGCCCCAGACCGAGATGGGGCAGGGGGTCACGACCCTTCTGCCGCAGATACTGGCCGACGAACTGGGCGCGGACTGGCGGACCGTCGGCGTGCAGAGCGCGCCGATCGGGCCGCTCTACGCCAATATCCTGCTGGCGCGCGAATGGCTGGCCAATGACTGGAGCCGGCTGGCGGGCGAGGCGGGCCAATGGACCATCGATCAATATGCGACCCGCCGCGCCCTGATGCTGACGGGCGCGGGCACGTCGGTGCCGATGTTCCACCAGCCCTATCGGGAGGCAGGCGCGGCGGCGCGGGTGCTGTTGTGCAAGGCGGCGGCGGCGCGCTGGGACGTCGCCTGGGAAAGCTGCGACATCCAGAACGGCATCATTTCCGACGGCGGGCAGCGCCGGTTGAAGCTGGGCGAGGTGGTGGAGGATGCCGCGACCTTCGACCTGCCCGAGATATTGCCCTTCCGCCAGGCGGAGGTGGACCGGCTGGCGGGGCAGGAGCTTCCCCGGCTGGACACCCCGTCCAAGATCGACGGCAGCCATAATTTCGCCGCCGACATCCGCCTGCCCGACATGGTCTTCGCCTCCATCCGGCAGGGGCCGATCGGGGATGCCGTGCTGAAGAGCGTCAACGAGGGCGCGGCGAAATCCGTCACCGGCTTCCTGAAGCTGGTGCGGCGGGACCGGTGGGTCGCGGCGGTCGCCAGCAACTGGTGGGCGGCGAACAAGGCGCTCGATCTGGCCGATCCGGTCTTCGCGCTTTCCGGCAGGCCGGTGGACAGCGCCGGGATGGAGGCGGCGCTGGAGCAGGCCTTTTCCGGCTCCGGCGAACGGCTTTATGCGCAGGGCGATCCGCAGCCGCTGTTCGGGGATGCGACCATCCTTGCCAGCGAATATCGGGTGCGGCCGGGCCTGCATCTGGCGCTGGAGCCGATGTGCGCCACCGCCCGGATCAGCGAGGACAGCGCGGAAATATGGATGGCGACGCAGGCGCCCGGCCTGGCCCGCGCCGCCATCGCCCGCGCGCTGGGGCTGTCGGCGGAAGCGGTGACGCTCTACCCGCTGCATGCCGGCGGAGGCTATGGCCGCCGCATGGATTTCGAGGCCGGCGTGCAGGCCGCGCTCCTCTCCCGCGAGATGGGGCGGCCGGTGCAACTGCTCTGGTCGCGGCTGGAGGATGTGATCCAGGACAGGCCCAGCGCTCCCGCCCATGCGCGCATGGCGGGCAAGCTGGGCCGCAACGGCGCGATCGAAGGCTGGTCCGCGAAGGTCGCCGCCCCCTGCGCCCTGACCCAGACATGGGCGCGCATCGCCCATGGCAAGCTGCCGCACGAGGCCGGCGCCGATGCGTCAGGCACGTCCACCCGGCTGGCGGTGGCGGGCATGGAGCTGCCCTATGCGGTGCCCAACTGGGCGGTCGATCACTTCCCCGCCGATGTCGGCCTGCCGCTGGGGTTCGCACGTGGCAACGCGCATCTGCACGGCGCCTTCTTCACCGAAAGTTTCATGGACGAGCTGGCGCATCAGGCGCAGATGGAGGCGATGTCCTTTCGTATCCAGATGCTGGGCGGCAATCCCCGGCTGGCGCATTGCCTGACCACCGTCGGCGCCATGGGCGGCTGGCAGGGCGGCATAGAAGGAAGCGGGCAGGGACTGGCGGCGCATGTGATGAACGGCGCCTTCATCGCCGTGATGGTGGAGGCGGGCATGGCGGAGGGCAAGTTGCAGGTCTCACGGATCGTCGCCGCGGTGGACGGCGGGGATCAGGTCAATCCGGACATTGCCCGGCAGCAGGTCGAAAGCGGCCTGATCCATGGGCTGGCATTCGCCATGGGGGCGTCCGTCCCCTATGCGAAGGGCATGCCGACGCGGGCGATGCTGGGCCGCATGGGTCTGCCGCGGCTGGGCGATGTCGGGGAAGTGACGGTCGAACTGATCCGCAGCACCGCGCCTCCCGCCGGGCTGACAGACCTGGGCGCGCCGCTGGTGGCGCCCGCCGTCGCCAATGCGCTGTTCACCACGGCGGGGCGGCGTTTCCGCACCCTGCCCCTGCTGATGGAAGGGTGAAATTCTTGGGCAAGATCGGCCTTCTCATCATCAATCTGGGCACGCCCGACGGTCCCGACCCGGCATCGGTGCGGCGCTATCTGGCCGAATTCCTTTCCGACCGGCGCGTCGTGGAAATTCCGCAACTGCTGTGGCAGCCGATCCTGCGCGGCCCGATCCTGCTGACCCGTCCGAAGAAATCCGCCCATGCCTATCGGCAGGTGTGGATGAAGGAGGGATCGCCGCTCGCCGTCTATACGCGCGACGCCGCCCGCGGGCTTCAGGAGCGGATGGGCGCCGGCGCGATGGTCGATTGGGCGATGCGCTATGGCAATCCGGCGATCGGCGCGCGGCTGGAGGCGATGGTCGCCGCAGGGTGCGACCGCATCCTGCTGGCTCCGCTCTATCCCCAATATTGCGCGGCGACGACGGCCACCGCGCTCGATGCCGCCTATGCGGCGCTGGCGAAGATGCGGGCGCAGCCGGCGATCCGCACGCTGCCGCCCTATCATGCCGATCCCGCCTATATCGAGGCGCTGCGCGCATCGACCCAGGCGCAGCTCGCCAACCTGGATTTCGCGCCGGACCTGCTGATCGCCAGCTTCCACGGCATGCCGGAACGAACGCGGCAATTGGGCGATCCCTATCGCGACCAGTGCGTCGAAAGTGCAAGGCTGCTGGGCGAGGCGCTGGGGCGGGAGGTCCGGGTCACCTTCCAATCGCGTTTCGGCCCCGCGAAATGGCTGGGCCCGGCAACCGATGCGGTGCTGCGGCAGCTCCCTTCGGAAAATGTCCGGAATGTTGCCGTCCTGACCCCCGGCTTCTCGGCGGATTGCCTGGAAACCCTAGAGGAAATCGCCATTCGCGGCAAAGAGGATTTTATCGCTTCCGGTGGCAATAATTTTGTCCATTTGAGTTGTTTGAACGCCTCCCCGGACGCTATGAATCTGTACGAGACTCTGGCCCGTCGCGAACTGGCCGGCTGGTTGGAGAGGTAAGTTTCGTCCCGTCAATATTCTTTGAGGAGAGCCACTATGAGCAAGGTTGCAGTCGTCACGGGCGGAACGCGTGGAATTGGCGAGGCGATCAGCCTGGCGCTCAAGGAGATGGGGTTCACGGTCGCCGCCAACTATGCCGGCAACGACGCCAAGGCGCAGGCCTTTTCGGACAAGACGGGCATAGCGTCCTTCAAATGGGACGTGGGCGATCACCAGGCCTGTCTGGACGGTTGCGCGCAGGTGGCCGAGGGGCTGGGGCCGATCGACGTCGTCGTCAACAATGCGGGCATCACGCGCGACGGCGTGCTGGCGAAGATGAGCTTCGACGACTGGAACGAGGTGATGCGCATCAATCTGGGCGGTTGCTTCAACATGGCCAAGGCGACCTTCGGCGGGATGCGGGAGCGCGGCTGGGGCCGTTTCGTCAATATCGGATCGATCAACGGGCAGGCGGGCCAATATGGCCAGGTCAACTATGCGGCCGCCAAGTCCGGCATCCATGGCTTCACCAAGGCGCTGGCGCAGGAAGGCGCGAAATATGGCGTCACGGTCAATGCGATCGCGCCGGGCTATATCGACACCGACATGGTCGCGGCGGTGCCGCAGGCGGTGCTGGAAAAGATCGTCGCCAAGATCCCGGTCGGCCGTCTGGGCCATGCCGATGAGATCGCCCGTGGCGTCGCCTTCTTCTGCAGCGAGGAGGCGGGCTTCGTGACCGGCAGCACGCTGTCGATCAACGGCGGCCAGCATATGTACTGATGGAAGGCGAGGGGCCTTCCATTGACGCTTCGGCGCCGGCGGCATCGCCCTTCGCTCCGCCCGTCAAGCGCAGCGTGACGATTGCGGGCCATCAGACCGCGATCAGCCTCGAACCGATATTCTGGCAAGCCCTGCGCGCGGCCGCCCTGCGAGAGGGTTTGCCCGTCAACGCCTTGATCGCGCGCATCGATGTCGCGCGCATGGCGTCGGCCGATCCGCCCAATCTGGCGAGCGCGATAAGATGCTGGCTTTTCAACGATAATATACAATCATAAAATAATAATTACTCGCAATAGCGTTGACTCTGCGAACAAGTCGCAATAGCAGACCCCTCAAGGTTCAAGAAAGGGGTTCTGTTTCCATGTCCAAAGCACTGTCACGACCGTCCTTCCTGGCGCTGAGTTGCGTCGGCGCGATCGCCTTTGCCTCGTCCGCGCAGGCGCAGGATGCAGCGCAGGGCGCCAAGCTTGGCGGGATGACGGTCACCGACACGGCGATCGAGGAATCGCCGATCAAGGTCGAAAAGGCGGAATCGCCCAAATATACCCGGCCGCTGCTCGATACGCCGCAGACCATCACGGTGATCGGCAAGGAAACCATCCAGCAGCAGAACCTGCTGACGCTGCGCGACGTGCTGTCGACCGTTCCCGGCATCACCTTCGGCGCGGGCGAGGGCGGCTTCGGCTATGGCGACCGCATCATCCTGCGCGGGCAGGACGCGAAGAACGACGTCACGGTCGACGGCGTGCGTTCCGGCGCGTTCCTGAACCGCAACGAAGTCTATAATATCGAGCAGGTCGAAGTCACTAACGGCGCCAATTCGGTCATGAACGGCGGCGGTTCGGTCGCTGGCACGATCAACCTGGTGACGAAGCGTCCGCTGGCCGACGACAAGACGATCCTGAACGCCGGGATCGGCACGGACAATTATTATCGGGCGACCATCGACGCGAACAAGCGCGTCAACGACCTGATCGCCGTGCGCCTCAACGCCGTCTATCACCGCAACGATGTGCCGGGCCGCGATATCGAGGATTATGAGCGCTGGGGCGTGGCGCCCGCGATCACCATCGGCATCGACAGCCCCACCAGCCTGACGCTGCAGGGCGAATATCTGGATGACAAGGCGATGCCGCAATATGGCATCCGCTACTTCCCGGCGCTGGGGGGCATCGTCGACCAGTTCGACCGGTCGGGCTATTACGGCTTCGCCAATCTCGACCGCCAGGACAGCAAGACCAAGTCGCTGCAGGCGATCTTCAGCCATGCCTTCAGCGATACGGTCAAGGTCCGCAACCTGACGCGGTACGAACATATCCGCCAGGATACGGTGACCAGCCAGCCGAACGGCGTCTTCTGCCTCGACAACGGAACGGCGGGCGGCTTCAATCCGGACACCGGCGGCGCATGCACGCAGCGCATCGGCACGACCGCCGCCGGCGAAACGCTCACCATTCCAGTCGGCTATTATCTGCCGATCGGCGGCCGCGGCAACCAGCGCTTCATCACCAATGAAACCGCCTATAACCAGATCGACCTCAGCGCCGATTTCGACACCGGCGGCATCGGCCATACGCTGGTCGTCGGCGGTTCGGCCCTGTGGGAGCGCTACGACCAGTTGCAGGGCAGCCTGGGCCGCAGCGCCAACGGATTCGATCCCTATGCCGCGCCTTTCACCGCGCCTGCCACCGGCGCCGGCGCCGCCAATCCGGCCTATAGCGCCGCCGCCAGCCTTGGTTTCTACCTGCCGCTGGTGAACATCGCCGATCCCTCGTCCGGCATCGTCGGCCCTGCGGCCACCACCGGCTTGGCCCGCGTCTATGGCAGCAACAATTATGTCGGGCCGGTCAACTTCATCCTGGGCACGCATAATGTCGGGGAACAGACCAGCTATGCCGCCTATCTGTTCGATACGATGAAGTTCACCGACTGGTTCGAGATCAACGGCGGCGTCCGCTATGAGAAGGTCAAGGGCTTCAACCGCACCTTCACCTACAACACGACGGGCGGTTCGGCGCAGCTTGGCCAGATCAGCACGGTCGGCACTCGGCTGGAGGTGGACGACAATCTCTTTTCCTTCCGCATCGGCGCGGTCGTGAAGCCGACGCCGGACACCAGCCTTTATGTCGCTTTCGGCAACTCCAAGCTGCCGTCCAAATCGTCGGTCGACGGTAGCTGCACCGCGGACAATGCCGCGGGCGGCAGCGGCACCTGCAATGTCAGGCCGGAAACCACGAAGAATTACGAGATCGGCGCCAAGGCCGACCTGTTCGACAAGCAGTTGCTGCTGACCCTGGCGCTGTTCCGCAACGACCGCAACCAGATCAAGGTGGTGTCGGGCGATCCGTTGCTGCGCGATCAGGCGACGGATGGCCGCCAGCGGGTGGAGGGCGTGTCCTTCGGCGCGTCGGGCAACATCACCAGCAACTGGACGATTTCCGCCAACTACATGTACCTCAAGAGCAAGATCAAGCAGGGCGTTTCCGACTATTGCCTCGCCCATCCGGGCGCGACGGACCCGGCCGCCGGCACATGCGCCAACAGCACGACCTTCCTTGATCCGACGGCTGGTTACGCGCTGACCAATACCCCGAAGCATTCGGGCAGCCTGTTCACGACCTACCGCTTCGGCTTCGGCCTGGAACTGGGCTATGGCCTGACCTATCAGGGCAGCTTCCTGCTGAACCAGCCGTCGCTCGCCCAACTGGTCGCCAACAGCTATGTCGGCTACCGGGTGCCAAGCTACACGATCCACCGTTTCATGGCCTCCTACCCGATCACGGAGAATCTGAAGGCGCAGGTGAATGTGCAGAACTTCACCAATGAGAAATATGTGACGACGGTGCGCAACAACATCAATAACAGCTGGGCGCAGCCTGCCCCGACCCGGTCGGCGGTGTTCAGCCTCAACTATATGTTCTGACCGATCCCTATCCCCCGGCACTCGTCCCTTGCCGGGGGAAACGGGCGGGTGGCGATGCACTCCTATCCTCCTCGGGTCGCCACCCGTCCGGTCCCATGGTAAAGATGCGATTGAGTAGCATTAGGATTCGCGTTATGGACCGGTTTCGCCGGCAGGGCGGCAAAGGGGATCTGGCATGCTTCGCGTAGCAGATGGATATGTTGAAGAGGCGGCGGATGACGCGATCGTCCCATCCCCCGCCGTTCCGCTCTCCGTCCCCAGCGCAACCGTTCGATTCGAGGCTGCTCCCGCCCGCTATGGCACGCGGCGTGGGCCGAACGTTCCAGCCATTCTTGTCATCGTCCTGCTTCATGCCGTCCTTATCGCCGCGCTGGTCCAGGTCCGGCATCATGCGCAGCGCGTGCGGGAGGCGCGCCTGTCGGTCGTGAACCTCATGCCACCGCCTCCTCCGCCTCCATCCGCGGAGGCCCCGCCACCCCCGCCGCAGACCAAGATCGTCGCGCCGCCGCCACTGGTGAAAGTGCCCCAGCCGCCGGCGCCGGCCGTGGCGACCACGCCCGAGATCGTGCCGCCTGCGCCGCCTGCTCCTCCCGTCGCGCTTTCCTCACCCCCCGCGCCGCCCGCCGCATCCATGGGATCGAGCCTGGTCCAGGGCGGCGACCTGGGCGCGCAGATGATCGCCGGCAAGCCGCCCCGCTATCCGGTGGAGAGCCGTCGCAGGCGCGAACAGGGGACCGTCGTTCTGGCTCTGACGCTGGGTCTGGATGGCGCGGTGGAGAACCTCTCCATCGCGCAGAGCAGCGGTTTTCCCCGGCTCGACAATGCGGCGCGCGACGCGGTGCGCGGCTGGCGCTGGAAACCCGTGATGCGGGATGGCCAGGCGGTTCGGGTCAAGGGCGTGGTCGAAATTCCCTTCGTCCTGCGCGGCGGGGCGGAGTGACTGCAATGGGCCGCTTCCGCTTCATCCGTGCCTGTCCAGGTTCATCGGTATGCTGACCGTCATCCCCGAACTGCTGGATGGCCAAACCGTCGCCCGGGTCCGCGCGCTGATCGACGCGGCGCAGTGGGTCGACGGCAATGTCACCTCCGGCCACCAGTCCGCGCTCGCCAAGCGCAACCTGCAACTGCCGGAGGATTGCGCCGAAGCGAAGCAGGCAGGGCAGATCGTGCTGGATGCTCTGGGCCGCTCGCCCCTGTTCATTGCCGCCGCGTTGCCGCTCAAGGTCTTCCCGCCGCTGTTCAACAGCTATGCGGGCGGTCAGGCCTTCGGCACCCATGTGGACAATGCAGTGCGGATGCAGGCCGGCACCGGCTTTCGCGTGCGCTCGGACCTGTCGATCACCGTCTTCCTGGAGGAGCCCGGCAGCTATGACGGCGGCGAACTGACGGTCGAGACCAATTTCGGCGTGCAGCAGGTGAAGCTGCCGGCCGGCCATGCGGTGCTCTATCCGTCATCGTCGCTGCATCGGGTGGAACCGGTGACGCGGGGGCGGCGGGTGGCCAGCTTCTTCTGGCTACAATCCATGGTGCGGGACGATGCCGCGCGGCAGATGCTGTTCGATCTCGACAGCAGCGTTCAGGCGCTGGCGGGCGAACTGGGCCATGACAATGCGCAGGTCATCCGGTTGACCGGCGTGTATCACAATCTGCTGCGGCGATGGGCCGACGCTTGATCTTGTGGGATATTGGGCAATGGCGGACGTCAATGCTTCCCCTCCCCTTCAGCGGAGGGGACTGAGGGGTGGGGGCGTGCCCCACGGGAAAAGTTGACCTGTAAAGGCACGCCCCCACCCCAACCCTCCCCTTAAGGGGAGGGGCTTAATGGCAAGAACCACCCAACCCGTCTCTCACTCCCGCCCGGCGCGGATTGCCGCGCCGCCGGCAAAGGGGGTGATCGCGACCAGCAGCAGGGACGCTGCGCCCAGGAACTTGAGCGCTGCGCCGCTTCCGTCCCCCAGCGTCCCGGCACCGAAGATCAGCAGCGGCACGGCGAGCGGCAGGGCCAGTAGTCCGGCGAGCGCCCCGCTGGAGCGCAAGCCTGCCGTCAGCGTCGCCACCAGCAGCCCCAGCGCCGCAAGGGCGGGCGTGCCGATCAGCAATCCGGCTTCCAGCAAGCCTATGGTCGCCCCGTCCAGCTTCAACAGTGCGGCGGCGGGCAGGGTGGCGATCATCAGCGCCGGGCCGAAGCCCAGCCAATGGGCGATCAGCCGGGCGAGCACGACCGTCTCCTCCCCGATCCCGCGCAGGGCTATCTGATCGAGAACGCCCGCATCCCGATCCGGCGCCACCAGCCGGTCCACGGGCAAAAGACTGGCCAGCAACGCCGCGATCCACAGCATGCCGCCGCCGCTCCGCTGCAGCAGCGCCGCGTCCGGCCCCACGGCAAAGGGGTAGAGGCTGGCCACCAGCAACAGGAAGGCGACCGGGAGCCACAGCCCGGCGGATTGCCAGGACTGCCGCAAATCCCGCGCCGCGAGCGTCAGGAGGATGGTCATGCCTCCTCCTCCGCCCATGCATGGTCCTGTATCGCCACGATCACCGGCGTCGCCAGCGGCAGCGGCTGGTGCGACGCCGCCACGACGATCCCGCCCTTGGCCAGATGCCCCGCAACCGCCGTTCCGAGCAGGTCCAGTGCCGCTTCGTCCAGCCCGTTGCCCGGCTCGTCCAGCAGCCAGATCGGCGCGCCGCTGGCGATCACCCGTGCCAGCGCAGCCCGCTTGCGCTGCCCGGTCGACAGCATGCGCACCGGCACCTGGCGGAGGGGCTCCAGCGCCATTGCCGCCATCGCCGCGTCCAGCGCGTCCGACGCCGCTGCATCCAACCGCGTCCAGAAACGGAGCGCCGCTTCGAGCGGTTGCTCCATGTCCAGCGCCAGCCGCTCGTCCGCCAGCGCGATCCGGCCATGGCGATCGACCGTTCCCGCCGTCGCGCGCAGCAGCCCGGCGCAAATCCGCATCAGGCTGGACTTGCCGATGCCGTTCGGCCCCTTCAGCAAGGCGCTGCCGCCCGGCTCCATCGCCAGGTCGACGCCGTGGAACAGCAGCCGCCCGCCGCGCGCGCAGGCGACGCCCGACAGGTGCAATCCCGCCCGGCTCATAGAGTGACCATGTCCTCCAGCACATGCATGTCGAGGTCGGACAGGCCGAAATGATGGCCGATCTCATGCACGACGACATGGGTGATCAGCATGTCGAGCGGCACGCCGGTTTCCACCCATTCGTCCAGCAGCGGACGGCGGAAAAGATGGACCGTCGGCGGCAGGTCTCCGCTCTGCGCCGCTTCCCCGACGGGCCGGCCGGTGTAAAGGCCGGTCAGGCCGAAGGGATCGTCGATCTCCATTTCCTTGAGCACCTGCGGATCGGCAAATTCCTCGACAAACAGCACGACATTCGACAGGTGCGAACGAAAGGGTTCCGGCAGGCGCGACAGGGCCGCCAGCGCCAGGCTTTCTATATCCTCGCGCGTCGGCGCAAATCGGGGCTGTTGACCGGCATCGTCCATGGGAGAGACATAAAGCATGTTCCGAATCGTCTGCAAACCGCCGACGCTTGGGAAAATGAGTTAACGCCGCCAGGAATCGGCCGGGCAAGGGACGGGAAAGACAGATGATCGCGAAACTGGATGGGGAGGAACGCGCGCTGGCGCTGAGGAATCTGCCGGAATGGGCGCCGGTGCAGGATCCGGACGGCATCCGCCGCCTTTTCACCTTCAAGGATTTCAACGCCGCCTTCGGCTTCATGACGCAGGTGGCGCTGCTTGCGGAAAAGGCGGATCATCATCCCGAATGGTCGAATGTCTACAACCGCGTCGACATCCTGCTCACCACCCATGATGCCGGCGGCCTGTCGCGCCGGGACATCGAACTCGCCGCCCAGATCGACGCCCTTTCATAAGGCCCTATTGCGACGCATTTCCTTCGATCCGGTCATCATAGCCGCTGAGCGCCGAGATGACCGCCGGGACATGGGCATAGCGGTGGCGCAGCAGCGCCAGCCGCGCATCGGTGCCGGTGCAGAGCGCCGCGATATTGTCCTGCAAATAGGCCAGCCGCTCCGGATCATAGGCTTCCTCGCCCCGGAAATGGTCGCAACTGTCGCGGTCGACCATGTAGCGCGTCACCTCATCGGGAAAGGGCTGGATGTCGGCCGCGCCGTCCGATGGCGGCAGGTCGGGGACATAGGGGGGCGGCGGGATGTTGACCACCGAAGGCTTCATCGGCAGCAGCCGCAATGGCACGGCGCTCGTCGGGCCGGCGTCCGCCTGCCGTCCGGCGCCTTTTCCGCCGGGGCGCGAAGGCGCGGCAGCGAGGGCGGAAGATGCGGGAAGCGTCTCCGCCGCCTCTTCCCGGCGCAAAGGCATGTCGGGTAGCGCGAGGGAACCGAGGGCGTCACGCGGCTCGCCGGGCCGTTCCCCCGCCTTTGCGCTCGTCTGTCCATCGGAGCCAGGAGAACAACCGGCGGCCAGTGCCAGCACCAGCATCGGAAACAGCGTCTTGCCTGCGTTCACCCGATCTCCTCTCTCAAGCTGGCGATCAGGTCGGCGGCATGGTCCAGCCGCTCCTCCTCCTCATCCAGAATCGCCATGAAAGCGGTTCGCCTATATTGATGCACCGCTTCCTGGGAAAGACGGCTTGCCGCGGGACATGCAGAAATCACGATGTCCAGCAGCCGCTCCACCCCATGAAGCCGCCCCCACAGATAGTCGTTCTCCCGATAGGCGCGGCTGAAGAAAGCGCCGAAATTATTGAATTCTACGCCTTTCAGCGTCGCTTCCGCCCCGCCGGAGCGGATCGCGCTGCAATCCTCCGGCGAGATGCGGTCGACCTTGACCGGATCATATTCGTCCATCCCATGCCCTTGCAGCAGCGGCAGGGTGGCGATGTCGTAGAAGGGGAAGCCGAGATAGGCGAGCAGCATGGTCCGACGCGCCGCCCTGGGCAGCGCCGCCAGGGCATCGGCCAGCATCATGTCCGCCGCTTCGTCCCGTTCGCGCAGGCCGCGTAGCTGCGCCACCGCCTCCAGCGCTGCGCCGGGATCATTGGGGACTTCGCGCGCCGCCGCCTTGATTTCCCCATTGTAGAAGTCGGCGCCCTCGCATTCGGTATAGTGCGACAGGGCGGCGTAGATGGCGTCGTGCATCTTCTGGATGACGGCGTCGTCCGCGGCGCCCTCCACCTCCAGCGTTTCGGCCAGACGCCGGGCGAGGAAGCGCAGGCGGCGAATGCGGAAGGGCAGGTCATGCTGGCGGAAGAAGCCGACCGGGGCGGATGCGGGTCCGACATCCTCCGTCAACTGGTCCGCGCCGATCGACCTGACATGGCCCCATAGCGCCTGACGGTAGCTTTCGCGCATCAGCGGGCTTTCCTCCCCGCTCAGGTGGAACAGCAGGTCGGCCAGGTCCTCGACGATGCCGGACAGCTTGAGGTGGCCGTAAGCGGGGAAGGCGAAGCCGGCGGAACTGGCGGCCCGTTGCTGGGCCTTGCTGCGCCAGGCGGACAGCCGCGCCGGCGTCGGGCGATCCAGGAACAGCATGCCGCCGATGGCGCTTTCGACCTCCGCCTCTATGCCGGGCCGCAGAGCGGTCAATATGCGCGCCATGCGCCGGATGCGGGCGCTATGCCGGTCTATGGCGTCCAGATTGTCGCGGATCGGCTGTTCGCGGGGAATGTCGCTGAGCGCGCCGAAAATGGTGCGGAAGAAGCCCGGCAGCGGCGCATCCTCGCCCGATGAGGCTTCCTCCGCCTCGCCGTGGCGATTGAGCTGGATCGAGCGATGGCCGGGCTTGGGATCGATATAGACGAAGCGCCGGTCGACCTCCCGCCGGGAGGGGCGGTTCCTGAGCGCGCCGATGGCCTGGGCGAACGGGGCGTTGGCCAGCACCGAGCCGTCGATCAGCACCGCGTCCTCGGCGCGTCCGTGCGCCGCATGGCGGGGAAGGGCGCGCGCCAGAAAGGCGTCCCGCGTCGGCCAGGCGCGATGGCGGCGTTTCAGCACCCGGTCCAGCTCGCGCACGGTGAAGGGCGGAAAGGCGCCGGGAAAGCTGGCCGTGGCGCGGGCGGCGAAGACCAGTTCGGCGGGATCGGCAAGGTTGCGCTGTCCATGCCCGCGGGCGCGAAAGCCGATGGAGAGCCGATGTTCCGTCTCCACCACCTGTGGGGGGCTGTTGAGGTTCAGGCTCTGCGGATGCCCTTCGAAATCCGTGACGGTGACGAACAGGTCCAGCGGATGGCCGGGCGGCAGCAGCGCCGGGCCGCGCCCGGTCGCCTCCATCGCGTCGAAGGCGTCCAGGATCATGGCCGTGAAGATTTCCCCGCCGAAGGGAGGCTCGAACCAGCGGGAGCGGATGAAGTGCGACAGCTTGTGCCGAACCTCCTCCCGCGTATCGGGGGCGACGGTGCGCTCGACCGTGTCTCCCGGATGCCGCGCCGCCATCCACACAAGCGGCGTCGCCCAGAATTTGGTGATCCGCCGGGCGGGGCGGGCATCGGGATCGAGCAGCTTTTCGACATCGGCATTGTCGAGCCACATATCGGTCAGCGGGTCCAGCGACTGGCCCGTCTCTATCGCCTGCGCCAGGAAGATGCCGTTGATGCCGCCGGCGCTGGCCCCGGCGATGATGTCGGGCATCACCCGCAATTTGACGCCGCAGGCCGTTTCCAGATCCTCCAGCAGCTTGCGATAGACCGCCTCGCTGCTGTTGCCGGACGGCACGCCGTCATGGAACGCCCGGCTTGCCCGGGCCAGATGCCAGATCTCCTTGGTGATGCCGTGCATGTAGACGGCCAGGCTGATCCCACCATAGCAGACCAGTGCGAGCCTGAGTTCCCGCTCTTTCATGGGGTTGAGAGTTGCAGAGCAAGGGGGGCTTGTCGAGGGGGCGCAGATGGGCAGGCGCGTTTGCGCAAAGGGTTCGGTGCTCCCGCCTTCGCAGGAACATGATGGAGCTTCGCCGTCACCCCAGCTTGAATTCCGCCCAGATGGGCAGATGGTCGGACGCCTTTCGCGCCCCCGCGCTTTCATGCACGCCGCAATCGACCAGCTTCAACTGCCCGCAATGCATGATCCGGTCGAGCCGCGCCACCGGCCGTCGCGCATGGAAGGAACGGCCGCAGGGCGCGAAGCTGTAATGCCGCGCGAAATCCGCCAGGCACCCCCGTTCCGCGCTCCATTCGTTGAGGTCGCCCATCAGCACCGTCGGCATGGCGTCGCGCTGCCCTGCCGCGTGGATCACCGCGGCGGCCTGCTTGCGCCGCCAGAGCCCGGACAGGTCGAGATGCATGCCGAAGATGCGAAGATGCGTCTTGCCCAACGTGACCTCCGCCATGGTCGCGCCGCGCGGCTCCAGGCAGGGGAGGTGCAGAACGTCGTGCGCGCCGATCTCCACATCCTTGCGCACCAATATGGCGTTGCCGTGCCAGCCCATCGAATCGACCTGCACGTTGAGGGGCACCGGCTTATAGGGGCTGATGCTCTCCAGCAGCCAGGGCGGCAGCGCCGCCGAGCGGACGCCGAAGCGCCGGTCGGCCTCCTGCAGGGCGATGATGTCGGCGTTCAGTTCGTTCAGCACGTCGATCACCCGCTCGGGAACCCGGCGGCGGTCGGTGCCTATGGCCTTGCGGATATTGTAGCTCGCGACGCGAATGGTCTTCATGGCGAAACAATGCGCCACAGCGCGCCCGGTTTCCATGGCAAGATGCAAAGAGGATTTGTGTTCCGCATATGTTCTGATATGCGTGCCGCATGGCCAAGGCAAAGCGAAAATTCGTCTGTCAGCAATGCGGCACCGTTTCGGGCCGGTGGCAGGGGCAGTGCGACGATTGCGGCGAATGGAACAGCATTGTCGAGGAAGCGGCCGAAACGGTCTTTTCCGCCCGCCACGACCTGCATAGCGGCGGCAGGGCGCTGACGCTGGTGGGGCTGGACGACAAGGTCGAACTGCCGCCCCGCACCACCACCGGCATTGCGGAGTTCGATCGGGCGCTGGGCGGCGGCATCGTGTCCGGTTCCGCCACGCTGATCGGCGGCGATCCGGGCATAGGCAAGTCGACCCTGCTGTTGCAGGCGGCCGCGCGCATTGCTTCGGCCGGGCACAGCGTCGCCTATATCAGCGGCGAGGAAGCGTCGGATCAGGTGCGCCTGCGCGCGCAGCGGCTGGGGCTTGGCAATGCGCCCGTGCAGCTTGCCAGCGCCACTTCGGTGCGCGACATACTGACGACGCTGGGGGAGGGCGCGCCACCCGCGCTGCTGATCATCGATTCGATCCAGACGATGCACAGCGACCTGATCGAGGGCGCGCCCGGCACGGTGAGCCAGGTGCGCGCGTCCAGCCAGGAACTGATCCGCTTCGCCAAGCAGCGCGGCACCGCCCTGATCCTTGTCGGCCATGTGACCAAGGACGGCAGCATCGCGGGCCCCCGCGTGCTGGAGCATATGGTCGATACGGTGCTGAGCTTCGAGGGAGAGCGCAGCCACCAATATCGCATCCTGCGCGCGATCAAGAACCGCTTCGGCGGCACGGACGAGATCGGCGTGTTCGCGATGGTGGCCGAGGGGCTGGAGGAGGTCGCCAATCCGTCCGCCCTGTTCCTGACCCATCGCGACGAGAATGTGACCGGCGCCACCGTCTTTCCGGCGCTGGAAGGGACGCGCCCGGTGCTGGTGGAGATCCAGGCGCTGGTCGTCCGCCTTTCCAGCGGGGCCACGCCCCGCCGGGCTGTCGTGGGTTGGGACAGCGGGCGGCTGGCCATGGTGCTGGCCGTGCTGGAGGCGCGCTGCGGCCTCAGCTTTTCGACCTGCGAAGTCTATCTGAACGTCGCGGGCGGCTATCGCCTGTCGGACCCGGCGGCCGACCTGGCGGTCGCGGCCGCGCTGATGTCGGCGCTGTCGGAGCGGCCGGTGCCCGCCGATGTCGTCCTGTTCGGGGAAATCGCCTTGTCCGGCGAAATCCGCCCGGTGGCCCATGCCCCGTTGCGGTTGCGCGAGGCGGCCAAGCTCGGTTTCAACCGCGCTTTCGTTCCCGCCGCCGTGGCCGATGGGGTCAAGGGCATTTCGGTCAGCGGTTATCGCGCGCTTGCGCAACTTGTTGACCAGATGCTCGGCCGCGGATAGCCAACAGCGCGATGAACGCGATCGACATTCTCGTCCTGCTGCTGATCGGCGGCTGCGCCATTTTCGGCCTGATGCGGGGTTTCGTGCAGGAAACCCTGTCGCTGATCGCCTGGGTGCTGGCGATCTTCGCGATCCGCCTTTTCCACGCTTCGGCGACGGAACTGGCGGCGCCCTTCGTCGGCAGCACCAGCGGCGCGGCGGTGCTTGCCTTCGCATTGGTGTTCGGCATCACCTTCGGCGCGGGCAAGCTGCTGGCTCACGCCATCGGCCGGCGCACGCGGCAGTCGGTGCTGGGGCCCGTCGATCGGGTGCTGGGTGCGGGCTTCGGCGCGGTCAAGGGGCTGATCGGCGCGACGCTGGTCTTTCTGGCGTTCAGCCTGGTTTACGACACTTTCTACGGCAGCGGCGCGCGGCGGCCGGATTGGCTGTCCGATGCGCGGACCTATCCGCTGCTGAACGCCAGCGGTCAGGCGATCAGCGAATTCGTGGCGGAACGGCGGGCGCGCAAGCCGTCCGAGACGGACTAGAGCCAATCGACATTCAGAAGATGACGAGCCGAAAATGATGGTTTTCCGTGACCCGGAGCGCAGCCTACTCATGGTAGGTGAGCACCGGAAGCAGGGAAAAGCATCATTTGCAGGCCCTCAGGGCTGAATGTCGATTGGCTCTAGCGGGCGATCCCCCGAGTCCGCCTGTCACCCTGTTTCCTCTTTCCGTCCGTTCCGCCTGCGTATTGGAGGCAACTTTCGGTTCTGCCCATCCGTTTATCGGGCAACAGCAACTGAAGGAGACAACCGATGGGCGAGATGACCGACAAGGTGAAGGCGGCCGGCAACAAGGCGGCCGGGGCGATCAAGGAAGCGGCTGGGCGCAACCAGCGCGATCCCGATCTGGTCGCGGAAGGCAAGGCGCAGAAGGCCAAGGGCACGGCGCAGGACGTCAAGGGTTCGGTCAAGGGCGCGCTTGGCGACAAGATCTGAGCCCAAGTCCAAGAAGCTTCCACAGAATGGCCTCGCCTTTTTGGCGGGGCCTTTTACTGTATTATTGACATCATACGCCTCTTGCTGTTCCAATCCTTTCAGCAAGGGAGTTCAGGGACATGTGGGATCGACGGTCGATAATCGCGGGCGGGACGGCTTCGTTCCTGTGCGCCGCCGGGTTGCGGGCGCAGGTCCTGCCGCCGCAGGGCTTTGCGACGCCTTCGGGCACCGTTCCCTTCGCGCCCGATGTGTTTCGCGAGCGCCGCCGCCGGGTGATGGAGGCGTTGAAGGACGGCGTCGCCGTCGTCCATGGCGCGGGGCCGGTGGAAAGCAGCGCGGCGGTGGCGCCGCCCTTCGTGCAGGATGGCGATTTCGCGTGGCTCACCGGCATTGTCGACGAGCCGGACGCCGTGCTTGTCATGGCGCCCGCCGAACGCACGGTCAGGGAATGGCTGCTGCTGCCGTCGCGCGATGTGGAGTCGGAGCGGTGGGAGGTCGAGCGCCTGCCGCTGGGCACCGAAGTGGAGCGGCGCACGGGCTTTTCCCGGGTGGCGCGCACCGGCGGGCTGGGGAGCCTTGTCACCGCTTTGGCCGAGCGGTCCAAGACGCTGCATTTCCTGGGGCCGATCGTCAGCGCGTCCGCGCCCGTGCCCAGGGCGCTGGAGCTTTACGGCAAGGTGATGCAGCGGGTGCCGGGCGTATCCCTGAAGGACGACAGCGGCCTTCTGCCCTCGCTGCGCATCGTCAAGGAGGCGCGCGAACTGGAGCTGATGCGCAAGGCGATGGCGGCGACGGCGCGCGGCCATCTCGCCGCGATGAAGCAGGTGCGGCCCGGCATGACCGAAAGGCAGTTGAAGGCGATATTGGAGGATGGTTTCCGCGCCGGGGGCGGCGACGGGCTGGCCTATGACAGCATCGTCGCCACCGGGCGCAACGCGGCGTCGCTGCACTATACCGGCGGCGGCGGGGTGATCGGGGAGAAGGACCTGATCCTGATCGACGCGGCGGCCTCCGTCGGGGGCTATGCCTGCGACGTGACCCGCACCTTCCCCGCCGGCGGCAGGTTCACCGACGAACAGCGGGCATCCTATGAGCTGGTCCTCGCCGCGCAGGCGGCGGCCGTCGCCAGGCTGAAGGCCGGGGTCTATTATGAGGATCTGGTCGAGGCGGCGAAGGACGTGTTCCGCAAGGCCGGGCGGGTGGACGACTTCACCCATGGGCTGGGGCATCTGGTCGGGCTGGACGTCCATGATGTGGGCGACATGTCGAAGCCGCTGCCGGCGGGCGCGGTGATCACCGTGGAGCCGGGGCTGTACGTCCAGTCCGCCAATTACGGCATCCGGATCGAGGATCTGTACCTGATCACGCCGACCGGATCGCAGCGGCTGAGCGAAGCCGTGCCGCGCACCGTCGCGGAGATCGAGGCGGCGATGGGGCGGTAGGCTTGCTTTCCGGGGGATGGAATCATCTGCTGACTTGGAAAAGGCGACAAAACGGAAACTTGGAGCAGTCGAGCCGATGCAGTCGGATTGGAATTTGCTCTGGGGGGTGTGGGCAAGTTCAAGACCTTCCTTCTCCCTTGAGGGAAGGATGGGAAGCGTTGGCGACGGAGGAGCCGGGTGAGGGGGTTGCGATCCAACGGATCG